>JAAXMC010000025.1 GCA_013036315.1 Vulcanimicrobiota bacterium | reverse complement strand
AGTATGATGTCATCCTGAGCCTTCGACGATCCGCCTGAAGCTTCGTAATGTTCGATGAACCGCTGAAGCGAATCGGGCCGGCGATTGAAAACCAAGTCGTCGCAGAGCGCGCGTTCCGTTGCGTCCAGTTCGGCGTACGGCGTGATCTCTTTGGCGTACACGAGCGCCAGGTCGAGCCCGGCCTGCACGCAGTGGTGCAGAAACACCGAGTTGAGCGCGGCACGCGCGGCCGCCTTCAACCCAAACGAGACGTTGCTCACGCCCAGCGACGTCAACACGCCGGGCAACTCTTTTTTGATCGCTTTGATGCCCTCGATCGTATCGACGGCCGAATTGATGTACTCGTCGTCGCCGGTCGCGAGCGTGAACGTCAGGTCGTCGAATATCAGCGCGCCGGGCGCCAGCTTATATTCGTCGACGACGATGCCGTAGATACGTTTGGCGACCTCGAGCTTGCGCTCCGCGGTCTTTGCCATACCGGATTCGTCGATGGTCAGCGCGACAACCGCCGCGCCGTGTTCCATGGCGAGCGGCAAGACGGCGTCGATTTTCGCGCGCCCGCTCTCGAGATGGACCGAGTTCACAATCGCCCGGCCGGGGTATGCTGCCAGCGCCGCTTGCAACACGCGCGGCTCGGTCGAGTCGATCATGAGCGGCGACTCTACCGACTGCGCGAGCTTGCGCACGAGCACGCGCATCTGCTCGTCCTCATCGGTGCGTTCGGTCAGCGCAACGCAAATATCGAGGGCATGCGCGCCGCCCTCGACCTGTTCGCGCGCAACCAGCGTGATATCGTCGAAGTTGTCCTCGAGCAGCATCTTCTTGATCTTGCGCGAGCCCTGCGAGTTGATGCGTTCGCCGACCAGCAGCGGCCGCGGCTCCTGTTCGAGCGCAATTGCCGTCATCGCCGAGGCGACGAACTGTTTCGGCTGCGCGGCCGGAATGCGTCCGCGCTTACCCGCGCGCTCGAGCGCGTCGACCTCCGCGCGAATTGCGGCGATATGCTCGGGCGTCGTGCCGCAGCAGCCGCCGACGGCGTTGACGCCGAAGTCGCGCACGAATTCAGCCAGCTCGCGCGAAAGCTCCGCGGGCGTTTCGGGATAGATCGTTTCGCCGCGCGATCCCATCAGCGGCAAGCCGGCGTTTGGAATCACGCTGATAAAGCGATCCGAATTCTCGCACAGGTAGCGGATCGGATCGCGCATTTGCGAAGGGCCGGTCGAACAATTCAATCCGATCACGTCGACCGGCAATGCGTCCAGCGTCGCACAGATCGCGCGAACGTCGGTGCCGAGCAACATGCGGCCTTCGGTGATAAGCGTCGGCTGCGCCTGAATTGGAACGCGCCGCAGACCGTTAGCGAATTCGCGCGTGATGCCGGCGACGGCAGCTTTTAATTCCAGCAAATCTGGGTACGTCTCGAGCAGCAGCAGATCCGCGCCGCCCTCGACGAGATGGCGCGCCTGTTCGCCGTAAATCTTCACGAGCTCGTCGAAGGTGATCTTCGAAAGCGACGGATCCGACGACGAGATCAACATGCCCGTCGGGCCCATCGAGCCGGCCACAAAACGCGGCCGGTCCGGCGTTGAGTACTTGTCGCACGCCGCGCGCGCCAGCTGTGCAGCTGTCCGGTTGACCTCAGCAGTTTTAGCGCCCAGTTCGTACTCGTCGAGTTTTAGGCGCGAAGCGGTGAACGTGTCGGTTTCCAGCACGTCTGCGCCGGCTTCTAAATATTTCTCATGAATCTCACGGACGATATCGGGACGCGTAAGAACAAGAGCTTCGTTGCAGCCCTGATAGCGAACACCGCCGAAATCGTCGGCGGTGAGTTCGAGGTCCATGATCTGCGTGCCCATGGCCCCATCGAAGACGAGCACGCGCTCGCCCAAGAGTTGCAGGTAGTCCGCCAAAATTATCCTTCGCGGGCGCTGATGTCGCCGACGGCGCGCCCTGCTCGATTATATACTATCGGACGCTCGAGGTCCGCGAGTTTCGTCAGCTGCGCTTCGGAGAGCACGCCAAGCCGCCGCAGCGCCGGCAGAACGGCCGGGCCGCGGGCACGCGCCGCGCCGTCGAGCACTTTGCAGACCAGGCCGATGCCCGGGTCTAAAGCTCCCGTAGCGTGTACGCCTTCCGCGCCGGCCTTGCAGACGATCGAGCCGCCACCGGCTTGCATCAAGCGTGCGTCGAATTCACCCGTGCCCGAGACGTACTCCGGAAAAGCGATCATCGCGTCGCGCACGATCGCGAGCGCCGCCGCATCCGCGCTTCCCACACCCTCGAGCGTCGCCAACCGCATAAATGAAAGCGCCGCGTTTCGCAGCGGAAGCGCGTACACCGGAATGCCGCATCCGTCAACGCCGATCGGCATCTGAGTCACCGCGAGTCCCGAGACGCGCGCGCAAAACTCCAAGATACGCTGCTCGGCGGGATTGCTAACATCGAGATAGGTTTGCGGATCGGCATCCATGATTTTGCACAGCGCCAGAATTCCGGCGTGTTTGCCCGAACAATTATTCTGCAGTACGCTCGGCGCGATGCCCGCCCGTTCGAGTTCGAGCGCGGCCGCCGCGTTGTAGGGCGCATGCACGCCGCACTGCAGCGCACTTTCGGGCATGCCGATTTTTTGCAAGATCGATCGCACGGCTTCGACATGAAAAGATTGACCGCCATGCGAGCCCGCCATCACCGCAATTTCACGCGGCTCCAAAGCAAACCGTTCACGCGCGCCCGCTGCGATCACCGCGGCGGCGATAAACGGCTTCGCACTCGAACGCAAGAAGACGGGAAACTCCTCGACGTCGCCATATGCCAGCACCGGTTTGCCGCGCGAATCGACCGCGCATAAGGCGACATCGTGGATCGACTCCACGATGCCGCCGCGGTTTACATCAACCCTAAACGAGTGCGGGTTCGACAATCGTCGTTTCTTGTTCGGCGAATACCGGATTCGAGAGGTAGCGTTCGCCGGTATCGCAGGCAACGGTCACGATGAGCTTGCCTTTCGACTCGGGACGCGCCGCGACTTGCAGCGCCGCCCAGATGTTCGCGCCTGAAGAAATTCCGACCAGCATGCCCTCTTCCCGCGCCGCGCGGCGGGTGGTTGCGATCGCATCCGCGTCGGTGACGCGAATCACTTCTTCATAGATCTTCGTGTTGAGAACTTTCGGAATGAAACCCGGACCGGTTCCTTGGATCTTGTGCGGACCCGGTGTGCCGCCTGAAAGAAGCGGCGATGCGTCGGGCTCGACCGCAATGATACGCGTGCCGGGTTTGCGCTCGCGCAGAACCTCGCCGACGCCGGTGATCGTCCCGCCTGTTCCGACTGCCGCGATGAAAACGTCGACGGCGCCGTCGGTATCGCGCCAGATCTCTTCGGCGGTGGTACGGCGATGGATCTCGGGGTTGGCCGGATTCTCGAACTGCTGCGGCATGAAGTATTTGGCCGGATCGCCGGCGCGAATCTCGTTGGCCTTGGCAATCGCGCCCTTCATCGCCTCGGCGCCGGGCGTCAGGATCACCTGTGCGCCGTAAGCTTTAAGGAGGTTGCGGCGTTCGACGGTCATCGTGTCGGGCATCACCAGGATGAGCGGATAGCCTTTGGCGGCAGCCACGAAGGCCAGGGCGATCCCCGTGTTGCCGCTGGTCGGCTCGATAATCACCGAACCGGGGCGCAGGCGGCCCTCGCGTTCGGCGGCTTCGATCATCGCGATGCCGATGCGGTCCTTGACGGAACCCGCCGGATTGAACGACTCCATCTTGACGGCCACCATGCCGGGCAAGCCCTTGGATAAGCGGGGGAGTTTCACGAGCGGGGTATTGCCGAACGTGTCGGCGAGATTTTCATAAATGCGGCTCATGCCAGCCATGAACCACGGCCGGCCAGCAAAAGCTGCACAGGCCGCGCTCGCGCTTCGACGGAAAATAGCGTCGTGTTCTCGCTGGCCGACAAGTCGCTGTACGTCGAAGCGATCGATCTTTGGATCGACTCGATGCGGTCGCGCGGACGCTGCTACGTTTCGCACGGGCATTCCGATCACGCGCGCGAGCACGACACGATCGTCTCGACGCCCAACACCGCAGCGATCTGCCGCGCGCGGTTCGCGCGCCGCGAAGCTCGCGCGACGCAGCCGGCGCTGCTCGCCGGATTCAAGACGCCGAAGCCGCCACGTCCGCCGAGCCTTTTCGAGGAACACCCGTTTAACGAACCCTGGAGCAGCGGCAACCACCGCCTAACGTTATTCTCCGCCGGTCACGTGCTCGGAAGCTCGCAGATCATGATCGAAGGCGAACGCGGCAGCTTCGTTTATACGGGCGACTTCAAACTCGACGCTTCGATGACAGCCGAGGCGCCGGAAGTCAAACAGTGCGATCTCGTGCTGATGGAATGCACTTACGGCCGCCCGCACTACGCGTTTCCCCCGCGCGACGAAGTCGCCGGCGACATGATCGCGTTTGCGCGCGACGCGCTCGAAGCCGGCGCGGTGCCGGTGTTCTTCGCCTATTCGCTCGGAAAAGCGCAAGAAGCGGTTGCGATTCTCGGCAACGCGCAGATTCCGGTGACGGTGCACGGCGCCATCGAAACGCTCTGCCGCGTGTATGAAACGTGCGGCGTGCAGTTGCCCGAATACACACGTTACGATGTGCTGACGTTCTCGCCGGACAACGCGCTGGTGTGGCCGCCCTCGGGACGAGCGTTGCCGAAAGCTTTGCGCGGCAAGCCGGTGCGCACGGCCATGCTGACCGGCTGGTCACTGGATCGCAGCGCGACATTCCGCTATGGCGTCGACCGTTGCTTCCCGCTCTCCGATCACGCCGACTACCCGGCGCTTCTTCGTTACATCGAGCTCGCGCAGCCGAAAAAAGTCTTACTCAATCACGGGTGGCCCGATTTCGTGTTCCGTCTACGCCGATTGGGAGTCGACGCCGAGTACTTAGAGGAAAACGCGCAGCTGACGCTCCTTTAAGGGACATGATCCGCTTCGGACAGACGTGCGCGGCGATCGCGGCTCGCGCCGGAAAGCTCGAAAAAATCGCGGTGCTCGCGGAGTATTTCCGCTCCCTGGATGACGCGGATTTACGCGCGGCGGCGCGATTCTTCACCGGCAATCCGTTCGCTGCGCGCGACGACCGAAGTCTGGGCATCGGCTGGCGCACGATTGTCGCTGCGGCGAAGAGCGCGTGGGGTTTTGAGGAAGCACAGCTCGGCACGAACTACCGGGAGCACGGCGATCTCGGCGCGGCATTGGGGCCGTTCGTTCGTCCGGCTATGGACCTCGCACTTTTCTCCGAGACGCTAACGCCGGCTTCGTTGTATTCACTCTTCGAAGAAATCGCAGCGGCACGCGGTAAGTCGGCGGGCCGTAAACGCGAAGCTTTATGCGAGCGGATTCTGCGCGCATGCACCGATGGTACCGAAGCGACCTACGTCATCAAAATCATGACGGGCGATCTGCGTATCGGTTTGCGCGAAGGGCTGGTCGCAGACGCCGTTGCTGCGGCTTTTAACCGCGATGCGCACGAAGTGCGGCGCGCGGTCATGGCGGCAGGCGATATCGGAGCGGTTGCGGTTGCGGCGCGCGAGAACTGCTTGGGCGATCTGCGTGTGGCCTACGGTTCGCCGATCGGTTTCATGTTGGCAACGCCGATGCTCTATGGATCCGACTACAAGGATCTGTGCAGCGGCATGTGGCTGGCCGAAGAGAAATTCGACGGCATCCGCGCGCAGGCGCACAAGGTCGGCGATAACGTTCGTCTCTTCTCCCGCACGCTCAATGACGTGACGCCGGCTTACCCGGAAGTCGCTGAAGCCTTGCGCACGATTCCCGGCGATTTCATGCTCGACGGCGAGATCGTCGCAAAGCGCGGGGAGAATGTGCTGCCGTTCCGCTATCTGCAGGCGCGCCTGCAGCGCAAGACCATAGATCCCGAGCTTCTAAAGGAAGTGCCGGTCAGTTACTTCGTCTTCGACATCCTTGCAAAAAAGGAAGATTTTTTGATCGACGAGCCGCTCGTCGAGCGGCGCGAGCGGCTGGCTGAAACAATTGTCAGCGGTAAGCATCTCGAGCTCGCGACGTTCACGCGGCTTTCCGAAGCGCCCGCTCCCGAAGAGCTCCACGAGCTTTTCGATGCGGCGCGAGCGCGCGGGCACGAGGGCATCATGCTCAAGCGTACCGATGCGCCTTACCATCCCGGGCGGCGCGGCAAGTGGTGGCTCAAACTCAAACGCGAGCTTTCAACGCTCGACGTGGTTGTCGTCGCAGTCGAGTGGGGACATGGAAAACGCGCCAAGGTTCTTTCGGATTACACCTTCGCGGTGCGCGGGCGAAACGGCGAACTGCTGACGATAGGCAAAGCGTATTCGGGACTTACGGACGCGGAGATCGCCGAGCTGACGCCATGGTTTTTGGCACACCAGCGGGGGAACGGAGGTCACGCGATCGCAGTCGAGCCGAAGATCGTGATCGAGATCGCGTTCGACATCATCCAACCCAGCGATCTGCACGAAAGCGGATTCTCGCTGCGCTTCCCGCGCATCGTGCGCATTCGCGACGACAAGCCGCCCGAAGAAATCGACACGCTCGATCGCGTCGAGCAAATCTACCGCGAGATGCTGACTCGTGAGGGCCTCCAGCCCTAGGCCCCAATCTTATGCATAACCTAACGCTTCACGGCGGGCGGACAGGGGGTCGCACCCCCCGGGAAGGGAAGCACGTTCGATGGATAAGCGGGTTGTTTTTGGCGTACTCTTTGCGGCTCTTGCGGCCGGGTGTTCCCACGGTGGGCATTCCGGGTTGGTTCCCGGCGGGTCGTCGCCCGCGCTAGTCACCCCGCAATCGGTTTCGCCCGCACTCGTTTCGCCCGCGCCGATGGCGCGGACCGAGATTCTCCCCGCAAGCGCGATGACGTCGCCGGTTCACCCCGATATTACGGTTCCACCGTTAAGCTGGTCGCAGGTGCCCGGCACCGCGAGCACGGTGGCAGCCAGTCCCGACGGATCGCTTTGGGTGACGTCGGACCAGCCGAGCAGCAGCCCCGATAAATATATTTGGCATTATGCCAACGGGAGCTGGACGAACATCTCGGGTCTTGCCGCGCATCTCTCCGTTGCAGCTGACGGGTCGCTGTGGGCGATCAATTCGGGCGGCGGCATCTGGCATTACGTAGGCGGTGTCTGGAGTTCGCCCGGCGGCGGCGCGACCAACAGTATCACCGCAGACTCATCGAGCGGTATCTACGTTCTTTCAAATGGAGGGTCCGCCGCCGACAAAGCGATTTGGCATTATTCGTCGAGCGCGGGGTGGGTGCAGCAGAACGGCTCCGGCACGACGCTGGCGGCCAACTGGGATACCAACAGCTTCACGCCGGGCGCGGGCGGAAGCGGCACGATAAACCCCGGCGGCTTTTACATCTTGAGCTCCTCCGGAGCGATCTGGTATGAAAATTCGAACCTGAGCTTTGCCCAGCTTCCCGGTGGCGCATCGGCAATTACACCCACGACCAACGGCGACGTCTTCGTGCTGGGCTATCCCAGCGCTCCCGGCGGCAATCAGGTTTTCTATTACGATCTCAACAATCCCGGATGGAGCTCGCAGACCGGCGCCGGTTTGCTCAGTCTCTCGGCGGGCTCAAATCTGTATCTGGTAAGCGCGTCGGGCACCATTTATTCAGCGGCGCTGCCGGCGTTCGGCCCGGTCGCGAACATCGTGGTTACCGGTACCGGCGGCTCGACTTCGACGTCCGTCACCATCGGAACACCGAAGACAATTGCATTAACCGTCGTCGAAAAAGATGTTAACGGCAAGACGATTACCGGAACCTATAGCACTCCGGTCCAATTGGTAAACCTCGACGACCCGGGGCCGGGCGGCGGGACCGGATCGACATCGCTCAACGTCACGACCGTTCCATCATCGAGCACGTCGGTCACGCTCACGTATAACGGCGGCGCGGCGTTCGCCGGCACGCGCGTCAGGGCGTTCGCCAACGGCGTACCGCTTGGAGGATTCTTGGTTACAGGCCCCTGCTCTCTCGCGGCCGGCCAGAGCAGGCAAGGCTATTATCCGTGCGACTTGCAGTCTGCGTACAACTTTGCCGCCAGCTCGGCTGCGAACGGAGCAACGCAAACGGTTGCGATCGTCGATGCGTATGACGATCCGTCTGCGGAGAGCGACCTTGCAGCGTACCGCACTGCGTTCGGACTTCCGGCCTGCACGTCGGGGAGCGGGTGTTTCAAGAAACGTGCGCAAGATGGGTCGACGAATTATCCAATACCCGACAGCGGCTGGGCGGGCGAAATCTCGCTGGACGTGGATATGGTTTCTGCGATCTGTCCGAACTGCCATATTCTGCTCGTCGAAGCAACGACCAGCTCGGGATCCGACATGTTTACTGCCGAAAACGAGGCCGCAACTCTTGGCGCCACCGAGATCAGCAACAGCTGGGGTCTGCCCGAGGACTTCAGAGAAATCCCAGCTGAGGCAAACTTCAACCATCCGGGCATTCCTATCACGGTCAGTACCGGTGATAACGGCTACGCAGGGGGCGTGAGTTACCCCGCATCGTCGCAATACGTAACCGCAGTCGGCGGCACGGCACTCGTTGCCGCCACAAATAGTCGCGGGTGGTCCGAAATGGCTTGGAGCCTCGGCGGCAGCGGTTGCAGCGCCTTCATCGCGAAGCCGACATGGCAAACCGATTCGGGTTGCACGAAGCGCATGGTCGCCGACGTCTCAGCCGTGGCAGATCCCGCCACCGCGGTCTGGACGTACGACACGTATCAGTCAAGCGCGTGGGGGAGAGTTGGCGGCACGAGCGTATCGGCGCCGATCATCGCCTCGGTCTATGCCATCTCCGGCAATGCCGCGACGGTGGTCTACGGCTCTTATCCGTATGCACACACGGGCTCGCTCTACGACATCATCTCCGGTACGAACTCGAACGACCCCACCTGCGGCGGCACGTCGCCCTATTATTGTACCGCCCAAGCCGGTTACGATGGGCCGACCGGGCTCGGCACACCGAACGGCGCCACCGGCGCGTTCGTACGTGCGGAACGAGCGAACCTCCCCGAGCCGTTCACCAACCTGAATTATCATCCAGGTCCGTTCCGGCGGCTCTGCGCGCCTCCAAGCCCGGGATACGCCGCGTGTTTCGCGCTTCTCCGCACGGATTGAGCTAGAGCGGCTTCCCGTCATCCGCCTTTCCTAAAATCAGCGGCCGGACCAGCGGAATAGGCGGATCGCCGTGCGCCAACAGAGCGTTGTGAAATTTTTCTAAACTGTACGCGGCGCCCATCTTCTTTTGGTAATCCGCGCGGAGCTTGAGGATCATTAATTTGCCGAGCGTGTAGTATCCATACATCGGATCTTGCGTTCCGCGCAGCGTTTCTTCCAGCGCGACGGCAGGCGTTTGAAAACATTGGGTCACGAACAGATTCTCGGCTTGTTTGAGCGACCAGCCGGCGGTATGCAATTTCACCCCGACGACGTAGCGGCACTCACGCAAGAGCGCTTCTTCGAGCTGCGCCAGACGCACGTGCGGGTCGCCGTTGCCCCAGCCCTGATCGACGACCATCTGTTCGTCGTAGTGCGCCCAGCCTTCGGCAAATTCCGAGCTCTGAAACAGGCGCCGCGGCAAACTCAAGCTCAAACCGCGCTCGATACTGAAGTTGGTGAAGTGCCCCGGATAGACTTCGTGCGCGGAGATGATCGGAAACTGATAGTCGTTGAACTGCGCGAGGAAGCCCTCTTGGCGCGCGACCGGCCAACCCGGATCGACGGGTGTTACAAAGTAGTAGGCTTGCGTCGAAACTTTTTCGAGCGGCCCGGGCGAATCTTCCGCGGCGGTAATAAACGCGCGCTCGAAGGGCGGCGTTGGAATAATGCTGATGTTGGCATTCGGCGGCAGCGATACGATGTGCCTATTGATAACGAAAGCGCGCAGCCGGGCCAGGTCGTTCTTCGCCACCTGCAAGAGCTGAGCCGGCTTCGGATGCACCTTCGCAAGCGAGGCGTAGACTTGCTGCGGCGACTCGTTGGGATTGATCTTATTGGCCGTTGCGATGAACCACGCGCGAGTTTTTGACAGCGCCCGCTCGCCATATCCCAGGTACTGGGCGACGGGCATGTTCAGTGCGTCTTCATACTGCAGGCGTTTTTGGTATGCGTCGGTGCCGATCGCGAACGTTCCGCTCGGCTTGATGGCCTTAATGTAGGCCACGTACGATTGCAGCGCTGTAATGACCGCGTCGTTGGCGGTTTTCAGCTGGGCTTGGAGCGCCGCGTCGTGCACGCCCGCAAAAGCTTGCGGAACGGTTTGCTGAAAGAATCCTACGGAGCCGGCGGCCTGTTCGGCGGAGATCTCTTGCGTCGCCGGGTCGACCGTCGTGAGGTTAGCTTGAGCTTGCGTGAAAACGTTCGGGATCGCTTGTTCGCGCGCGATCGCGTCTTTCAAACGCGTCGCAAGCGGCGCGAAGTCCCGGCTGATCAAAATGAAGATGGTGCCGCTGGCTAACCCCGTGTAAACGTCGGGATTGTGGCGCCAATCCTGGAGCGTCACGGTCGAGAGGAGATCGTCGCGAATGAAATCGATGATGAGCGTGCGATCGAGAGCGTCGTTCACGCTCAGCGTCCTTGGATCGATCGCGACAAACTTCGCTAGATAGCCTTCTTCTGCACTGACGCGGGCCGCAGTCGCACTTGCCGACATGTCCTCGAGCTGCGCGTCATACGTGTGGACGCCCGCCCGGGTCGCATTGGTCGGCGAGACGCGAAAACCGTCGTTTATAAATGCGTTCGCGAGGGCGCGGAACTGGGCACCGCTCCCCGCCGCGGCGGAGCGCACCGGCGCAGCGCCGACGAGCGCGACCAGGGTAACGGCGGCAAGAAGCTTTCGTGCGATCATCATGCGGAGGGCTTCGGCTGCGGCGAGGGCGAGCCTTGCAACGCCTCGATGATCTGCAGCGGCGTCTTCATCTGCGCCACCAGCTCCTGGGCGAGCTGCAGATCGGCAGGCTTGGAGCGATGCGCCTGTTCGATCGCGAGCGCTTGAGCCATTGCCGCATTGGCCTGAGCGCGTCCCCGGGCTACGTTCCCGCGCTCCGCGTCGGCAGCGCCGATGTACCCCGTTAGACCGGTTTCGAACAATTGCAGTTTATAGCGAACCTCCGCGCGATCTTCTCCCTGTCCGCACGCCTCGGCTTTAGAGCGCAGAGCGACGAACGCGTTGTACGCGGCTTGCGGTTTGGTTCGCATCGTATCGCGGGCCGATTCGAACCCGTGCAAAAACACTTTGTAGGATCCGCGACCGCAGCGAGCGTTTGCCGGCAGCGATAACGCTGCCAGAACGGCAATTGCCGCGGCTGGTGCAAAAATATAGCGCATTGACTCAGAGCCTCCCATCGTCGAGCAACACGACCCGTTCGGCTGCGCGGCGGATCCGGTAATCGTGGGACGTGATCACGACCGTCGTCCCGCGGCTGCGTGCGAGATCCGTGAAAATATTGGTGACGATCGCGCCGTTCTCCGCATCCAGCTGCGATGTCGGCTCGTCCGCCAAAATCGCGCATGGGTTGCCGGCCAGCGCTCGAGCAATGGCGACGCGCTGCTTCTCGCCCCCGGAAAGATCGCGTGCCGGCCGGTTCGCGTGTTCCTCCAAACCAAGGTGCACGAGCAAATCGCGGGCGGCTCTTCGCGCGCTTCTGCCTTGTATGCCGCGCACGTGAAAGGCAAGTTCGACGTTCTCCGACCCCGTCATCGAATTGAACAGGTTGAATCCTTGAAAAACATAGCCGAAGTTCTGCAAGCGGAAGCGCGCCAATTCTTTTCGCCGCAGGTGCGTGAGCTCGGTCCCCGCGGCGGTGACGCTGCCGCCCGTGGGCGTCAGCAAGCCGCCGATAATTGAAAGCAGCGTGCTCTTGCCCGACCCCGACGGCCCCATCACCAGCAACATTTCGCCCTGGTGTATATCGAGTGAAACGCCTTTGAGGGCATGCACCGGCCGTACGCCGGGGTAGGTCATGCGCAGGTCGTGCGCAGCGATTGCAATTTCTTTTTGCACGTTAGGCTCGAAACACCAAGGCGGGATCTGCTTGCGTCACGCGCTGCATGGCGGCCATGCCTGCGCCAATGCAAATCGCCAGCGCTATAACAAGCACCAAGAGCGCGCCGCCGGGCGTAATCAAGATATCGACGCCGCGGCCCGCAGAGATTGCGCGAATTCCAAACGTCAGCGCCAGACTGGGGAAATACGCGATCAGTGCCATGCACGATGCTTGCAGTGCGATGACTCCATACAGATAGGCGTCGTTGACGCCGATCGCTTTGAGCGTGCCGTATTCTTGAAGATGCTCGTTTATCGACGTGTAGAGAATCTGACCGACGATAACAACACCCACGAACGCGCCCATGAGTGCAATCAGTGTCAGCACGAAGCCGATGCCCGTTCGCTTGACCCAATAATCGCGCGTCGTCGCAATCATCGCGTCGCGCGTCAGCGCGCGTACGTGCGGCACCCGGCGTTCGATGGCGGCTGCGAGCTGCGCGGACGCAGACGGGTCGCTCGCCTTGACCAAAACGTACATAATCGGATCGCTGCCCTCGAGAGGCGGCGGCGCCGCGCCGGGCGGCGCAAAAAATGACAGTGCCGAAGGCGTATACGCGTTTGCCGTTTCGAGCGACGTATAAAAAAACGTGGCCGAGACGATCGGCTGCGTCCCGTGCGTCACGTAGGCAAAACGCGCCGGCAGTGCTCCAATGAGACCGCTCTGACCGGTGTGGTGCAAGTCCAAAATGCCCATTTGCGTGGCATCGATCGCAAAAGCGTAAGGGGCGCGCAAACGCTGGAGCGTCGAGCGATCCGCGCCGTCCGGATCAAACAGCGTGCCGTTCGGGTCGAAACCGATCACGCGCCCAAGCGCCAGTAGGTCGTGCGGGCTGCGCCAGCGGGCAACGCTCAGCGAGAGCGCTTCAGCGCGCTGCACTCCGGGGACGGCGCGCACTTTGGCGACATCGCTATACGGCAGCGGCAGCGTTCCCTCGAAGTACAGCATCTCCGGCGCGGTCACCCAAATGTCGGCGGTCGACTCGGCGATGGGCAGCGTCGTGGAATTCGAGAAGCCCGTAAAGAGCGCGACCTGCACAGTGAGCAGCGTGACGGCGAACACGATGCCGCACAACGCCACGAAGAAGCGCGGCATATCTTCGAACAGCGTTTTGCGCGCCAGCGTGAGAATATTATTTGTTCTTGAAGCGCGCCGTGCGCTTTTCGTTGTACGAGGCGAGCCCCTCTTTTGCGTCCTCGCTCTTGAAAAGCAGTGATTGCAATTCCCGCTCCAACGCGAGCGCGTCTTGCAGCGGCAGCTCCATCCCGGTCTGGACGCTGCGTTTGATATGTCCGACCGCCATCGGCGCCTTGTTCGGCGATGTGAATTGCTTGGCGTACGTGAGCGCTTGATCGCGGAAGCTCGCGGCATCTCCCTCGTAGACGTCGTTGACGATTCCCCAATCCAAAGCTTGCTCGAAGCTAAAGGTGCGGCCCAACGCCATCAGTTCGATCGCGCGCGATTTGCCGACCAGCCGCGCGAGCCGTTGCGTACCGCCGGTTCCCGGAAGAACGCCGAGCGCAACTTCCGGCAAGCCGATTTTGCCGGCGTCCTGGCGCGCTAAGCGAATATCGCACGCCATCGCGATCTCGAGTCCGCCGCCGACGCAGTGTCCGTTCAGCGCCGCAATGACGAGCTTCGGCGTCTGCTCCAAACGCGACAGCGTTTCATTGGCATGCAGACAGAAATTGTATTTGAATTCGGGCGTCACGGAGTTGAGCATCGCGATGTTGGCGCCGGCCGAAAAGAACTTCTCGCCTTTACCGGTCAGCAAAATGACCTCAACATCGGTATCGAACCGCGCGTCCAAGATCGCCTCGTCGAGCTGACGCATCATCTCATGCGTGTAGGTGTTGGCCGGCGGATCGTCCATCTCGACGATCGCCACGTGCCCGTCCTTGGAATAATTGATGACCCGCTTGCCGTCGAATGCGCGCGCTTCGCGGCCGAAGGGCGTTTGTGAGGTTGCAGGTCCATTCACAGTCGTAGCCATCAGTCTTTTCCTTTAGGAGCGATCCAGCTCGAGTCTTTGGTTAATTCTTGGACTGTTCTCTCGTCTTGCGCATTCGGCAGCACGGTGAGCAGGTAGGCATCCCATTCGGCTTGCGTCAGCGAGCGCCCGTCGGTGGACCAGTACTCGCCCGCATATTGGCCGATCTTGCGGTTGAAGCGAATGTCCGGCACGTAGAGTTTCGTCTCCGATGGATTGACGGCGTTCACCCGTTCCACCGTCTTGCCGATCTCGTCGTAGAATTGGCCGCGGGCGCGTTCGTTGAGGTGCTCGCGATCTGCGGTTTCGCCAACTTTGTCCTCGTCGACGCGTCCCTTGATTCCCCACGTGTACGCCCACTGCGCCGAACCCGAATGATCGGTCCCAAAGAGATCGAGCGACCCGGAGATCCACTTGTTGTAGTATTTTTGCTGCAGTTCCACCGGAATGACGCCGGCTTGCGCGATGCGGCGCAGCCCCGAAATGCCCGTTCCCATATGATAGGACTCTTCGCGCAGCATCGGCAGCATGGAGGCGGCGAGCGGCGCAAAACCGGAATGCGACAGCATCGTCAACTGGAATTTGCCATCGCGATCCATGAAATTCGTGTAGGCGAAAAAGTCCAGCCAGTGCGTGACGTCGTCGTTGAAGGCGTTGAGCAGCCGATTCTTCTTCCCGTAGGCGCGCCGCTCGAGCAGCTTCTGCGCCTCGATCTTTCCGTCGTTGCCGAAATGGTTGATCAGCAAGTGGCACATTTGGTAGCCATGGCGCGTCTCTTCGACCATAATGCGCACCAGCGAAGCGAGGTCGTACTCCGACGGAGCGTTGTTCACCAAGAAACGCTGCTGTTCGTTGGAAGCGAATTCGGTGTCGCCCTGGTAGACGATCATGTTCATCAGCGCGTCGCGCATGCGCTGATCGGGAACTTCTAACAGCTTCTCCCAGCGCCGCTGGCCTTGGAAATCGCCAAAGTAGATCTCACGCGTCGGCAGCTCGCCATACTTCGCTTCGAATTCGTAGCCCGGCATGTAGCGATCGATCAGCTCTTTGTTCAGGCCGATATCTTTTTGCCAATCGGCCAGCAGATCGAGCCAGTCGTCGAACGTTGCAATGCGGGCCACGCTAATCGTCTCCTTCGTGGAAATGCAAGTGACAGCCGTCCTCCGCGTCGCGCAATACTTCGCGCGCTTCCGACAGCATCGCTTGCGAGACCGGCGGCGCGGTTTCGATCTCGCCTTCCTCGGTCAGAAAATCGCTCTCACTCCAGTCTTCCCAGGTTTCGAGCGGCTGGCCATCCACCTCGGCCGGAAAGCGAACGCAAAATCCTTCGACCAGGTGCAGCCCGACGATGAGCACGCGCGTCCCCCGCGGAAAAAACGTCCCGTCCTTCCACAACGTGCCGTATGTGGTTTGGTAGGCCGTTCCGATTCTCAGCGCGTCGATCGCCTACACTCCAAAGTGATCGATCGGCTTCTCGCCGATGTATGTGATGATGCTCTTGATCTCCGAATACAGGGCCATCGTCTCGATACCCAATTCGCGGCCGTAGCCTGATTGCTTGTAACCCCCAAATGGGATCCCCGGAAAAACCGCATAGGGCGTATTGATGGCGACGGTTCCGGTGCGCAGCGCCTTGGCGGCCCGGTTCGCGCGCCCGATGTTTTGCGACCAGATCGTAGCCGACAGACCGTATTCGCTGTCGTTCGCGAGCGCGATGGCCTGGGCTTCATCCTTAAAGCGCGTGAAACTGGCGACGGGACCAAAGACTTCCTCGCGTGAAATTCGATGCGCCGGCTGCGTTTCATACGCGCTGACGTTCCAAAACCTGCCTTCCTCGAATCCTTCGCCCACTTGTGCGGGCCCGCCGCCGAGCAGCAGCGTCGCGCCTTCACTCGCGCCGATCTCGCAGTATGATTTGATCTTATCGAGTTGCTCCTGCGTGGTAATCGCGCCGATCTGCATGTGCGGATCCTCCGGATTTCCAACGCGCAGTTTGCGAGCCTTTGCAGTAAACATGGCGATGAATTCGTCGGCGATTGTCTCCTGCACCAGCACGCGCGAGCGAGCTTCACAACATTGGCCGGCGTTGTAAAAGATTCCGTAGAGCGCGCCGTTGACGGCTTGCTGCATGTCGACATCGTCGAAAACCAGCGACGGCGACTTGCCGCCGAGTTCGAGCGTCACGCGTTTCACCGTTTGGGCCGCGGTTGCGGCGACGCGTTTGCCGGTAGCGGTACTTCCCGTGAACGCGATCTTATCGATGCCGGGATGCTCGACGATCGCTTGCCCGAGATCTCTGCCTTCACCGGTGATGACGTTGAGCACGCCTTCGGGCAATCCGGCTTCGAGTGCAATCTTCGCAAGCTCGAGCGCGCTGAGCGGCGTTTGGCCGGCGGGTTTGAGAACGATCGTGCAGCCCGCAGCCAGCGCGGGAGCGACTTTCCACGATGCAAGCAGCAGCGGAAAATTCCACGGGACGATCGCGCCCACGACGCCGACCGGTTCGCGGACGGTCTGCGCGAGATAATTCGGCATCGGTCCGGGCAAGCTGTTACCGTAGTTTTTCGTGGCGGCGCCGGCGTAGAATTCGAAGCAATCGACGATTGCTCCCAGCTCGCCCTTGGCGGTCGCCAGCGTCTTGCCGTTGTCGCGAACTTCGAGCAGCGCGATATCGCCCGCGCGCTCGGCGATCAGTTGCGCGATCTTATAGATGATCTTCGCGCGGCGCGATGCAGCCATCGTCGCCCACTTGCCGCGTTCGAATGCATCGCGCGCGGCCTTCACCGCGCGATCGACGTCGGCGGCGGACGCGTTGGCGACCTGCGCGATGACGGCTCCCGTTGCGGGGTTCGTATCGTCGTATGAGGCGCCGTCGGATGCACCGGACCATTGATTGCTGATGAAGAGTTGAGTTTTATTCGCCGCTGCAGTTACCGCCATTAAAGCCTTTCAAAAATCGTACTGATGCCCTGGCCGACGCCGATGCACATCGTGGCCAAGCCGTAACGTCCCGCGCGCCGCCGCAGTTCGTGCAGCAGCGTGGTGGCGATACGCGCGCCGCTCGCACCGAGCGGGTGGCCGAGCGCAATCGCGCCGCCGTTGGGGTTCGCCCTGGCCGGGTCAATCTCCAGGTCACGCAAGCATGCAATCGATTGGGCTGCGAACGCTTCGTTTATCTCGACCAGGTCCATTTGAGCGATCTGCAGGCCGGCGTGCGCCAGCGCCTTGCGTGTAGCCGGAATGGGGCCGAGGCCCATATAATCGGGATGCACGCCGGCCGCAGCCGTCGCGACGATGCGCGCCATCGGCTTCAGCCCGAATTTTTGTGCCGCCGAAGCTTCGCACAGCAGCAGCGCAGCCGCACCGTCGTTCATTCCCGACGAATTGCCCGCCGTGACCGTTCCGCCGGTCTTGAAGGCCGGCTTTAACTTTGCCAACGCATCGAGCGTTGTGTCGGGGCGCGGATGTTCGTCGGCCTTTACGTCGCCGGCGGCGACGAGTTCATCCGCAAATATGTTTTTCGCGACGGCTGCTTTCGTGCGCATCTGCGACTCGAAAGCAAAACGATCTTGTTCCTCGCGCGTGATGTGATAGCGTTCCGCCACGTTCTCGGCCGTTTGGCCGAGCGTCACCGGCGGATAGAGCTCTTGCATGCGCGGATTCACCATGCGCCAGCCGAGCGTCGTATCGTATAATTCCGGCGCGCGATCGAACGGCTTCTCCGCTTTGAGTTGCACGAAGGGCGCGCGCGTCATCGATTCGACGCCGCCGGCGATAACGATATCGCATTCACCGTACGCGATCGCATGCGCCGCGGAGTTGATCGCCTGCAAACTGCTTCCGCACAACCGGTTCATCGTCGCGCCGGCCGTTTCTACCGGAAGTCCGGCCAGAAGCGCGGCCATGCGCGCGACGTTGCGATTATCTTCGCCCGCCTGATTGGCTGCGCCGAAAAATACGTCTTCGACCAGCTTCGGATCGACGCCCGTGCGTTCGACGATTGCTTTTATAACGAGCGCAGCGAGATCGTCGGGCCGCACGTTCGCAAGCGCGCCGCCGTATCGTCCGATTGGCGTGCGCACCGCGTCGACGACAACGACTTCACGATTGTTCAAAATGGCATTCCAGGATACGCCCCGGTGCTGCTGCCGGGTTTCGTTTCGACGATACCCTCCGCGACGGCGACATCCATGGGATCTTGATCGCTCTCGACATCCAACACCCACAACGCGCGATGGGGCGCGAAGGCTGCACCTTCGGCGCCGGCCAGCCGCTGCAATATTCGAACGACGCGGTCGCCGCCGATTTCACGGCCCCACGCAATCGGTCCGAGCGGGTAATTCGTGCCCAACCGCATCGCGAGGTCGACGTCGTCGGGCGTGGCGATTTCCTCTTGCACGACGCAAACGGCTTCGTTGACAATCGAGCCGATCGTTCGTCCCAGAAAAAGGCCCGGGCTGTTTCCCACGAGGACGACACGCTTGCCGACCGCTTCGAAGAGCTCTTGCGCGAGCTCGAGCGCATCGTCGCTCGTCTCCTCGGCATCCACGACTTCGATGACGCTTTGCCGCGCGAGCGATCCGAGCAGTCCGAATCCGACGACCCGTTCCGGATGGCGCAGCCTCTTTGCCAGCGCGTTGAGATCGGTTGCATAGGCGTCCACCAGAATAACCGTTTCCGGCGGAAAGAGCGCGTCCAGCTCGGCGACGAAGGCGCCGCGGTCGCTCACGCCGTCGCCTCCGTCGATCACGGCCGTCGAATCCAGCGGCATCTCGTCGATTGCCTCGGCGTTCTCGCAAACATTTACGTGTGCGTAGGCCTGGTCGAGCGCCTCGCGCATTTCAATGGCGGCGTTCGCAAGCCCGACGATCAGGATGCGTTCGTCTTGATTCACCCCGCGCGGCGGTGGCGGCGGCGCATCGTCATGCCGCGGGTTTCCGCCGCTGTAATCGTAAAAACCGGCGCCGCTTTTTCCGCCCAGCTTGCCGGCTTGCACGAGCTCGCGCTGCAGCGCCACCGGCTCCAGCCGCGCTTGGGCGGTGCGTTCGTAAATCGATTCCGACGTCGCGAGGTTCACGTCGAGCCCGATCAGATCCATCAGCTCGAATGGTCCCATGCGAAAGCCGGCGCCGCGCGCCAGCAGATCGAATTCCTCCAGCGTCGCGACGCCGGCGTCATACGCGCGCATCGCTTGCAAGTAGAATGGCCGCGCCACGCGATTGACGATGAAGCCGGGCGTATCGGCGGCGACGACTGCAGTCTTTCCAAAGCGCGTCGCAATCGCGCGCGCCCGCTCGATTGCCGCGTTGCTCGTTGCATCGCCGCGCACGATCTCCACGAGCTTCATCGCGACGGGCGGGTTGAAGAAATGCAGTCCCAGCACGCGCTCGGGATGGGCGATGCTATCGGCAATGTCGCTGACCGAAAGCGATGACGTGTTGGTCGCCAATAACACGTCAGATCCCAATGCGTTTGCCAACGCCATAAAGACCGATCGCTTCAGGTCGAGGCTCTCAGGCACGGCCTCGATTGCGACCTCCGCGGTTAGTCCGGTTGGAATCGTATCGTAATACTGTACGCGGGCGCCCTTCGACAAGCTCAGGATGACATCTGAGGCGCGTTGGCGGGCGGCATTGTCGGGCTCGACCAGAGCAACGTCGTCGCCGGCAAGCGCCGCGACGGCGGCGATTCCGGCTCCCATGCTTCCGCCCCCCACGATCAACACAGTAGCCACACTTACTCTTTGTTCGGGGACGCCCGCGGTCCATGCCGAACGGAGCGGCATGGACGAATCGCGTTGGCGCGTGACTTCTTCGTCTTACGTCGTCGACACCCAACATCTGCGTCTTCGTAAAGACCGCATCGAACTTCCCGATGGCCGGACCATCGAGGATTACTACGTTCGCGAGAGTCGTGGTTTCGCCGTCATTTTCGCGAAGGCGCCCGACGGACGTGTTATTTTAGTCCGGCAATATAAGCACGGCATCGGCAAAGAGCTTTTGGAGTTACCCGCCGGCGCGATCGATCCCGGTGAAGAACCGCTGCAAACGGCGATGCGCGAGTTCGGGGAAGAGACGGGCTATGCCGGACCGATGGAGCTCGTGCGAACCTTCTGCACCGATCCCACCAATGCAAACACCGTCGCGCATCTCTTTTATGCGCCGAACGTGCGGCTCGCGGGGAAACAGAATCTTAGTTTGGGTGAAAACATCACGGTCGAGTTCGCAACGCTCGACGAGCTTCATTCCATGGTCCGTGACGGCACGATTGACTCGGTGACGCACGTCGCTTCGATATACACCATACTGGAACGCCTCCGCGCTTAGGTCCATCATGGACTACAATTGCGATATTCCTTTTTATGTCGGACCGGTTTTCTTTTTGCTGGGATGTGGCGCGCTAACAATGGGTGCTTTGGCTTGGAAATTTCCACTGCCGCCACGCTTCAGGTCGATTTTCACGCGGGTCCTCGACACAAATGCCGCTCTCGATCAAGCTTCAGCCGGGCATTGGGTTTGGAAAGTTCTCGGTCCGATCAACGGTACGGTATTCGTGCTTGTCGGAGTGTACATGATTTGGAGAACGCTCCACTGCCAGCATATCAACCTTGGGATCCCGGATGTTCATGGCCCACTCGCGTTCACATGGTGGCCCGGGATATATCCCGCTATTGCAATAGCAACGTTCATCGGCTTTTCCAACGCACGTTCAGTCAAGAGCCGCCCCGCGCAAGTTATTGGTGTGCTTGGAACGGCTCTTTTTGGTCTAGCGTCTGGGGAAGCTGCCGGTTTCCATGTGGGAATACATGCCGCGCAGTGGGGAGTTATTGCAATCGTCAGTCTTGCATTCGTTTTGCTCGCGGCATTGATTGAGGCGCGAACTAGCGGTCCGGACGCAAAAATTTCCGGCGGTAGCCGTAGCGTGTAGGCCCGACGCTTTCGTTGATCGGCCGGCGAAGTTCTTGGCGCAGCCCCGCGAGCGTTCCGAGCGGATACATCAAGTCGGACGTCGCTGCGATAACTTGTAAATCGCCACGCGCACGCACACCGAGCGGCTGCAGCGCTTCGAAACAATCGTCACCGCACACATCCAAGCCTTCGGAGTACGGCGTCAACGCAGGAACGACGATCACTCCGCCACCGGCGAGAAATGCGGGCGCTGACGTGCCGTTACTGCGGATGCTCGGATGAAGGTGTCCGATGATCAATCCGGCCCTCGACAGGCTCGGGCGTGGTTCGACAGGCTCACCATGACAATTGTTTTGCGGCTCCGCTAAGAGAGGCGATTGGTCGCCATGGATCAGCAGCCAGCCGGCACGGTGAGCGAATTCGACCGTTTCGCCGAGAACATCCGCTCCGCGCGAACGGCCTTCGTGATTGCCCGCGACCAGCGTCACCGCAACGAATGCGCGCAGCCGGTCGAGACCGGCTTGCACGTCACGCGCGGCGCCTTCACTCATGCGGGTGCCATGAATCACGTCGCCGAGAAAAAGGACTTCGCGGGCG
>JAAXMC010000024.1 GCA_013036315.1 Vulcanimicrobiota bacterium | reverse complement strand
CGACGCTCTTACTGACCGGCGATCCCGATCGGATTTGCACGCTTCCGTGCAATCCGTCCATCGGCGGCAGCGCCAAAGGCCAACTCGTGCGCGAAATCGATGCGCTCGGCGGCGAGATGGCGCGCATCATCGACCAATGCTCGCTGCATTCGCGTTTCTTGAACGAATCGAAAGGCCCGGCGGTCCGCGCCTTGCGCGCGCAGGCCGACAAGCCCGCGTATGCGCGCATCGCCATCGAAACGTTGCGCGCGCAGCCGAATCTGCGGATCGAGCGCGCCATGGTCGAGTCGCTGATCGTGAGTGCCGGCGAAATACGCGGCGTTGGATGCGCCGGCGGAGTGAACTACTACGCGCGCCGGATCGTGCTGGCAACCGGAACGTTTCTAGGCGGCAAGTCTTTTCGCGGCGACGTCGTGCAAGCCGAAGGGCGGTTCGGTGAAGCGCCGGCGATCGGGTTGGCGCATTCGTTGCGTGCTGCGGGTTTTCCGACCCAGCGCTTAAAAACGGGCACGCCGCCGCGCATCGACCGCGCGTCCGTCGAGTTGGCCGCCATGAAGATGCAGCCCGCCAGCCCGATTCCATTGATGTTTTCCTACGACAGCGAGATTCGCTTCGCCGGTCCGCAGCTGCCGTGTTATCTCACCGAAACCAACGAACGCACGCATCAACTCGTGCGTGACAATTTGCATCGCTCGCCGCTCTACGGACTCGATCTCATCAAAGGCATCGGGCCGCGCTACTGTACTTCGATCGAAGACAAAGTCATAAAGTTCGCGCACAATCCGACGCATCAGATTTTTATAGAACCCGAAGGCTGGGACGAACCGACGTGGTACGTCGGCGGCTTTTCGACATCGCTTCCGGCCGACGTGCAGCTTGCAATGCTGCGCACGCTGCCCGGCTTGGAACACTGCGAGATGTTGCGCGCCGGATACGCGGTTGAATACGACATGGTTCCGCCGACGGAGCTGCGCGACACGCTTGAAACACGCCGCGTACGCGGGCTCTATCATTGCGGACAGCTCAACGGCACCTCCGGCTATGAAGAGGCGGCGGCGCAGGGCTTGATCGCGGGAATCAACGCGGCGCGCGCGGCGCAAGGACGCGACCCTTTGCGGCTGGCGCGCAGCCAGGCATACATTGGCGTGCTCGTCGACGACTTAGTGAACAAAGGCGTAGACGAACCGTACCGTATGCTGACGTCGCGCGCCGAGCATCGTATTCTATTGCGCCACGACAACGCGGACGCGCGCCTGACGCCGGTTGGTCGCGATATCGGACTGGTCGGCGACGTGGCGTGGGAGCGCTTCGAGGCGCGGCGCGCGCAACTGGAGCGCGCACGCACCCACATGGATTCCACGCGCATCGGCGTTTGGCAACTGCGCGATGAATCACTGCAGGCGGGGCTGAGCGTCGCCGATGTGCTGCGTCGGCCCGGAATCGAATACGGCGACGTGGCTGCACTGGTGCCGGAGATAGCGCAAAGCATTGGTGAGCGCGCCGCGATCGAAGTGAAGATCGGAGATGGAGATCGAGAAGGCCGCGCGCAGCGAAGGTGCAGCACTCCCGGACAGCATCGACTACGGCGCGCTGCTGGCGCTGTCGCGTGAAGCCCGAGAAAAACTTGGCGCCAGACGGCCGCTCACGCTGGGCGCGGCATCGCGCATTCCCGGAGTAACGCCGGCCGATGTGGCGATCCTAAGCCTTTACGCGGCCGCCGCTGCCCCGGCGTGACCGGGGAGAAAGAGCAAGCCGAAGCGCTCCTTTCCGCCGGCGGCGTTGAAGCGCGATTCGTCGAGCCGCTCGCGGCTTACGCGCGAGTCGTGCTGGCGGCGAACTCCAAGTTCAACTTGACCGGCGCGCGGACGGCCGAGCAATTCGTGCCGCACATTCTCGACAGCCTGACGATCGTGCCGTACCTTCGTTCTCCGTATCTCGATGTCGGCAGCGGCGCCGGATTGCCCGGGATTCCCGTCGCGCTCGTTACCGGAGCCGACACCGTGCTGTTGGAGGCAACCGCGAAAAAGGCAGCATTCTTGCGAGAGGCGATTGACGCGCTTTGCCTGACCGCTTGCCGCGTCGTTGCCGGAAGGGCCGAAGACGCCGGGCGGGATCCCGAGCTGCGGGAGCGCTTTGAAAGCGCGACGGTCCGGGCAGTTGCGTCAGCTCCGGCGGCAATCGAACTTGTTGTCCCGTTCCTGGCCGTCGGAGGGCTGGCGATTCTCCAGCGAGGTGCGTCGGAGTCTATCGAGCCGGCTTCCGTGGAAGCGGCTGCCTCAGCCCTTGGCTGCACCTTGGAATCGGAAATCCCGCTCGGCGGCGGCGGGCGTTTACTGCTCGTCCGAAAGACGGGACCCACGCCGGACCGCTTTCCCCGGCGCCCGGGCATGGCCGCCAAGCGGCCGCTCGGCGGCTGAATGTTCCCCGTAGAACATTTGGTAGACTAGGTTCAATGTTCGCGCCGCTCGAGATCGATCAGGCCCTCGCTGCCGCCCTGCCTCCGAAATCGCTTTACGCGGTCGGCGGGCGCGTTCGCGACGAGCTACGGCGCGAGACCGAAGGCGCCGACGTGGACCTGAAGGACCTGGATTATGTCGTGACCGGCGTGGCCGCGTCGGACCTGGAGGACCGCCTAAAAGCCCTGGGGCGCGTGGACCTCGTGGGGGCGTCTTTCTCGATACTGAAGGTAACCACTAAAGGCGTTACGGTGGATATTGCGTTGCCGCGCCGTGAGCGCTCGACCGGGGCCGGCCACCGCGACTTTCAGGTTGAGAGCGGGCCGGACATTTCGCTGGAAGAGGACCTCGGCCGGCGCGATTTCCGCATGAACATGATCGCGCGCGCGCTGCCCTCGGGCGAGATCGTCGATCCGCACGGCGGCCAAGCCGATATTCGCGCCCGCCGCATAGATATTTTGGGCGAACGTGCCTTCGAAGAAGACCCGCTGCGAATGTTGCGGGCGGCTCAGTTCGCCGCACGTTTTGAATACGAGCCGACGGAACGAACGCGCGCAGCGATGGGTGCAGCCGCGGCCCTCATCGCAACGGTTTCGGCCGAGCGCATGGCGGATGAGCTCACCAAACTCTTCACGCTCGCGCGCAAGCCGTCGATTGGCATCGAACTCTTGCGCGAAACCGGCGTGCTGGCGCACATTTGGCCCGAATTGCTCGAGGGCGTCGGGGTCGAGCAGAACCAGTGGCACGCCTTCGACTGTTACCGGCACAGCCTGGCGACGCTCGACGCGTCCCCTCCGGGTGATGTGATCGTCCGCTTGGCGGCGCTTCTGCACGACGTCGGAAAACCGCGCACCAAGGACGGGCCGCACTTTTACCGGCACGAGCAAACCGGCGCCGACATGGCGCGCGACATGCTGGGACGTTTGCGCTTTTCAAACGAGGTGATTGACGGCGTGGAGCATCTGGTACGCCAGCACATGTATGTGGGCGATCCGGAGCTTTCGGATCCCGCCTTGCGGCGGCTGATCCGGCGCATCGGCCCGGGCAATCTCGACCGGCAATTCGCCGTTCGCGCGGCCGACATCGCCGGCAGCGGTTTGCCCAAGCGCGACGATTCCAACGAGCGCTTTCAGGCGCGCGTCTATGCCGAAGTTGCCCGCGAACCGGCGTTTTACGTGGCCGATCTGCGCATTAGCGGAAGCGATGTGATCGCGGCCATGATTCGCAAAGGCCTGGCGCCGCCTGGATTTGCAGGCGATGCGCGTGTCGGCGAGGCGTTGCGCGAGCTCTTCGAGCAGGTCACCGAACAGCCCGAGCGTAACGAGCCCGGCACGCTGCTAACGATGCTGGAAACGTATTTGGACGCGCAGCGCAATGCGAGCTAAGGAGTCCACACTGTCGCGAATCATCGCACTCGTCAATCAAAAGGGCGGTGTCGGCAAGAGCACAACGACAGTAAATCTCGGCGCGGCGCTGGCGGTGCTCGGAAAGCGCGTGCTCGTCGTCGATCTCGATCCGCAAGGCAACACGACAACCGGGCTGGGCATCAACAAAACCGGGATAAAACGCGACATTTACGATTTGCTCATGCATTTTGCGTCGATCGACGAAGTGCTGTGCGAAACGGAGATTCCTGGCCTGCAGATCATCCCCGCGACGATCAACTTAGCGGGCGCGGAGATCGAATTGGTATCGGCGCTTTCGCGCGAAAACCGGCTCAAGGGCGTGGTTGGGCCGATTGCGGGCGCTTATGATTTCGTGCTGATCGACTGTCCGCCGTCGTTGGGTTTGCTGACCATCAATGCGCTGACGGCAACGCGCGAGATCATCATTCCGGTGCAGGCGGAATACTACGCGCTCGAAGGTCTTTCGCAGCTCACCAACGTCGTGCGCCGCGTGCAAGAAGCGCTCAATCCCGATCTGCAAGTGACCGGCGTGCTCGTCACGATGTTCGACGGCCGTACGAAGCTGGCGATGGAAGTGCTCGAAGAGCTCAACGCCTATTTTCCGCAGCAGATGTTTAAGACGCAGATTCCACGCAACATCCGGCTTTCCGAAGCTCCGTCGTACGGCAAGCCCGTGATCCTGTTCGATCTAAAGTCGCGCGGAGCGCAAGCCTACATGTCGCTGGCCGGTGAAATGCTCGCCGCGCAAGCCGGAGCGCTCGCGCGATGAGCAGCGCGCCGAAACGCGGTTTGGGGCGCGGGCTGGGCGCACTGCTCGGCGACGCGCGCGGTACGGCCGCGCCGGCTTCGATGGCCGAAGGCATCCGCGAAATTCCGATCGATCGCATTCGCCCGAATCCGCACCAGCCGCGCAAACATTTTGACGCGGAAGGTTTGGCCGAATTGCAAACCTCGATCGCCGAGCATGGCGTGCTCGTGCCGATCCTGGTACGCGAACGCGGCGATTCTTACGAGCTGATTGCCGGCGAGCGGCGCTGGCGCGCGTGTGCGGGACTGCAGCGCCCCAACATACCGGCGATCGTGCGCCGCAGCGACGATCGCGAAAGCCTCGAGGTCGCGATCGTCGAGAACCTGCAGCGCGAAGATCTCAATGCGCTGGAAGAAGCGGCCGGCATCGCCGATCTGATCGAGACGCACCGCTATACGCAAGAGCAAGTCGCGACACGCTTAGGAAAGAGCCGGCCGTCGGTCACCAATGCGCTGCGCATTCTCACGCTTTCCGAGCCGATCAAAGCGTTGATTGCGGAGGGGAAAGTCTCCGCCGGACATGCCAAAGCCATCTTGGGGGCACCTGAAAACGCGCGCTTGCAGCTCGCCCGGCGTGTCGCCGGCGATGGGTTGAGCGTGCGGGCGCTCGAGCGGATCGTGGCGCGGCTGCAGTCACCGCCGGCGGCCGGCAAAGCGGCGGCACGAACCACTTCCCCGGACGATCGCGCCTTTGAAGATCGTTTGCGGCGCCGCTTGGGAACGCGGGTCGCGCTGCGGCGATCGCAGCAAGGCGGAACGATCGAAATTCGCTATGCCGATGAGCAAGATCTCATGCGCATCGCGGAGTTGTTGCTCGAATCAGAGTAACGGGCTTGCGCGGGATCTATGCGATCCTCAACGAGGAGCCCGACCCAATCGGGCTCGCGCGCGCGATTCTGCCCGGCGGCGTGCGCATCGTGCAGTATAGGGCCAAGGGCGGGATCGTCTCCGCCCACGCGTCGGAGTTGCGAACCTTGACTCGTGACTGCAATGCACTCTTCCTTATAAATGATGATTGGCGCGCGGCCGAAACGTTCGATGCGGACGGCGTGCATTTGGGACCGGATGATGCAAAGTCCGCGGACCTTCCCGAGATTCGGCGCGTACTGGGCGCCCGGCTAATCGGCCTGTCATGCGGGACCGTCGAGGAAGCGGGCGCCGCGGAGGCCGCGGGCGCGGATTATGTCGGCGCCGGTTCGGTTTTCGCAACGAGCTCAAAGTCCGACGCGGGCGATCTGATCGAAGTCGAGGGAGTTCGCCGGATCGTTGCAGCCACGACTCTGCCCGTTGCCGCTATCGGCGGCATCAACGAGAAGAACCTACTAGCGGTTCGCGCAACCGGTGTGGCCATGGCGGCGATGATCTCCGCATTTTCATCCGCAAGCGATCCGCGGAAAGCGGCGGAACGGCTCGTTGACATGTGGGGCCCCCCGTGACCGCGATCGTCGCGTCGATCGGAACGACGCATCCGTGGAATATCGCCGGCGTCGGTCTCGATGCGCGCGTCGCCGCGGAATACGGCCTGCACCACGTGGTTGCCGTAGCGGGAATCAGCGCGCAAGACGCGGTTCGCGTGAGCGCGGTGCTCCCCGTGCCGGCGCGCATCCTGGAAGCCCAGCTCGATTCGTTTCCGCCGGAAATCGCCGCGTTCCGCATCGGATCGTTGATAGCCGGAGAAAACGTGCGCGTCGTTGCCGATTTCTTGCGTTCGCGTGCGGCAACTCCGACCGTGGTCGATCCCGTGCTCGGCGCATCGACCGGCGAGGCACTATGGACCAATGCCGCCTACGTGGACGAACTTCGCGACCGGCTGTTGCGCTTGCCCGTGGTCGTCACGCCGAATTTGGAGGAAGCCGCGCTGCTGTTGCATGTAAAGCCGCTGCGCGATCGCGACGCAATGCTGCATGCGGCTCAAAGTTTGGTTGAAAGCGGCGCCTCCGCGGCTTTGGTAAAAGGCGGCCACTTGGACGGCGAGCCGGCCGACGTCTTGGCAACCGCTACGCAAATCGAGCTTTTCGAGAGCACGCGTCTCCCTGGTGCGATGCGCGGTACCGGCTGCGTGCTCGCGATGTCGCTGGCGTGCGAACTCGCACTCGGGCGCCAGCTTTTTGCCGCCGTTGAAAATGCGCGCGCGTACGTGCGGCGGAAAATCGAGGCAGGTACGCGCTTCGGCTCACTGCAAACCGCATTCTGATGGCGAGCGCAGCAACCGCGAAACGCCCGCGCGTGATGTCGGGCATGCGTCCGACGGGCAATCTGCATTTGGGACATTACGTCGGCGTGCTGACGCAGTGGGTGAAGTATTGCGATACGGCCGATGCGTTTTTCGAAATCGCCGACCTTCACGCGCTCACGACGGGCTTTGCGGATCCGCAAGCGATTCGCGACGCGCGCAATTCCATGGTCGTTGACTGGCTTGCCGCCGGAGTCGATCCGCAGAAGTCGACGTTCTACCTGCAGTCCGGCGTGCCTGAAATCTCCGAGCTTGAAGTGTTGCTTGGGATGATCACGCCGATTTCGTGGCTCGAACGCGTACCGACGTTCAAAGGCCAGATCGAAGAACTGGGATCAGAGATCGCTACATACGGTTTTCTCGGCTATCCGCTGCTGCAGCTCTGCGATATCGCGGTCTTTCGCGGCGAATTCGTGCCGGTCGGCAAAGACCAAGTCGCGCATCTGGAGTTCGCGCGCGAAGTGGTCCGCCGTTTCAACTATCTCTACGGCGGCGGCGAAACGATATTAGTAGAGCCGAAGGCCATGCTCTCGGAATTTCCTAACGTGCCCGGCATCGACGGCCGCAAGATGAGCAAGTCGTACGACAACGTGATCCTCCTGAGCGACGACGAGGCCACGACCACGGAAAACGTCCGGCGCATGGTCACCGATCCGCTGAAAGTCCGCCGCAACGACCCCGGCCGCCCCGAAATCTGTCCCGTCTTTGCGTTGTGGAAGTTCGTTAAACCGCAGCACGTTGGGATCGTGGAGCGCGACTGCCGCTCGGGAGCGTTAGGCTGCGTTCAAGACAAGAGCGACCTCGCTGAAGCCCTGAACGAATTCTTACGCCCGCTACGCGAGCGTCGCGCGCTTTTTGCGGCCGACACGTCACAGGTCGAGCGCATCATCGCGGACGGCACCGCGCGCGCTCGTGAGCTCGCCGCGGAAACGCTGCGCGACGTCAAACGCGCGATGAAACTCACCTAACGCGGGTGCGGTGTTTGTACGGCGTCCGGCTGCGTGTATGGCAACGCAGGCGGGGCGAGAGGAACATCGCTTTGGCAACTCTTGCTGTAGGTCGCAATTGAAGTAGCCGCGTGCCCTTCCAGGTTGCGCGTCTCGAGATCGTTCGCGATCAGGTAGAGCAGCGGATCGGCGTATGGGCTATCGCCGAAAACGCCGGTCACTTGCTGCAAAACCGGGTCGCGATAGATCATCCGGTCGTGATCGTATCGGTCTTTGACGTTCGCTATCGCGTTACGCGAAGCGCGCGGATTGTGCCGGTAGAAATCCTCGAGCTGGCTGTTTATCTCGGAAGAGTCCAGCACCACGCCCAGGATGTTCAGCACTTCTAGTTGCTGATCTGCCGTTGCGCGCAGGTGCGAGCGCATGACGGAAAGTTGACCGCTCGGATCGTCACCCTCCGTGGTCCGCAGCAAGTCATCGATGATCGCAAGATTTTTGGTAAGTCCGCCAATAACCCGATCCAACCGGACGCGATCGATTGCGAGCCGCGGACCACCGAAGACCCAATCCCGGCTCATCTGCGCAAGTATTTCTTTGGCGTTATGCACCCACTCGTCGTTATGCAGCAAGCCGATCACCGACCCGCCGATGTTTTTTCGCAACAGCATGCAGAAAGGGGAAACGCGCTCGTGGGAAATCGTCTTGAGCGGCGTCGGCGAGGGCGACGGGTCGGGGAAGGGGCGGATCGCAATCATGACTGCGAAGATCAGGAGGCGCAGCACCGCTTAGGCTTTCTGCGCCTCCAACACGTACTTCGGATCTTTCGCCGACGCGCAGCCTGCGCGATAGACGGCGAAACGTTCCGTGAGGCCGCCCGCCAGCAAGAGCGCACCCGCGATCTTCGAAAGCGCGTTCGAATTTTTCGCCAGCGTCGCGCAGACGATGCCGCTGATGTTCAAGACGCGCGCGGATCGCGCAAGCGCTCCGGCCTCTCCCTTCGTATACGCTTCGGCTTGTTTCGGGCCGAGCTCGCGATGCAGCGCTTGCAATGCGGCGACCATTGCGGTGCCGCCGAGAATTGCGAGGCGGCGCGCCGAGCCGTTTGAACGCGCCGGCGCGAAGAGTAAACCCCACGCGCCCGCGCCGGAAGCCGACGTGGCCGCAAAAAGTAAAGGCAGCGTTTTGCGCGGCAGATACCAGGCGGGCATGACGGTGTCGCCGACGAGCACCGACGTGTAAACGGACATGATGGGCCCAATGATGCCGGCGATCGCTTCGAAGAAGCGTCCGGCGGAGCGAGCGATACCCGTCACTTCGGAACTCGCTGCGATAAAAACCGATCCGCTGAATGCCGAGAAAATGTAGACGCCGACGCTCATCGGCGACGTCGGTTTAACAACGCGCAACATGTGCAGAAAGCGTTCCGGCTTTTTTAAATCGGCGATCAGGCAAAACGCGCTGACCGCGCAGCCGGCAGCGGCGCCGAGTATCAACGTCCGCGCTAGGCGATCGTTTTTTGCGGCGCGTTCGGCGAACGCAAGTGTTGCAGCCGTGCCCGCCAGGCCGCCCGCGAAGAAATACGTGGGAATCAGGTCGCTCCAAGCCGGCGGTTTGACGATCGGGCGGCCGTAATAACCCTGGGTCATTCGCGTACCGCCGCGCAAAGGACGACCGCGCCGAACAGAAGCGCCGCGGCGATGCCGGCGGTGCGCCAGCGCAGCGGGAGATCTTTTGTCGGCACGATTGGGTTGGGCGGAAGGCCGTACACCTCGGGTTTGTCGAGCAGAAGGAAGAGCGACCCGCCTCCGCCGACGCCGTCGTTCGGATCGTTGAGGTAGAGCTGCGCGCCTGCAAAGCGCGCCTGAACGTTCGCTAAACGTTTTTCGGCGCGCTCACGCAGCTCATCGACGACGCCGAACTGGATCGATTCCGTCGGACACGCCTTCGCGCACGCCGGCTGCTCGCCGACTTTGAGCCGGTCGTAGCAGAGCGTGCATTTGCCCATCGTATGGTCTTCTTGTTTTTCGCCGATCACGCCGAACGGACAGGCGACGACACAGTATCCGCAACCGTTACAGATGTCGTCTTGAATGACGACGGTGCCGAATTCCGTGCGAATGATCGCACCGGTGGGGCACACGTCGAGGCAGCCCGCATGGGTGCAATGTTTGCAGACGTCGGATTCCATGAGCCACCGGCTGGTATCGCGCTCTTGTCCGAGCTGTTCGATGAACGCGACGTGCCGCCAGCTGTTGCCGTTCAACTCCTTGGTGTTATCGTACGATTCGCCCGTGAACTCATAACCGTCGCTCGGCAACTTGTTCCACTCTTTGCACGCCACTTCACAGGCCTTGCAGCCGATGCAGAGCGTGGTGTCGGTGAAGAAGCCCATGCGGTCGCTCACGTTACGACATCCATGTGTGCGCGCTTGCGGACGTCATTCAGGAAAGCAGGCACGGCTTCGCCGCGGGGACGCCGTCCTGGCATGATGTCGCACGTCAAACCTTTGGTTTCATTGATGTGCGCGTTCGGCTCCAGCGTGATCTGCAAGAGGTCGTTGGCGGAGTCGCCGGTGACGAGTCCGCGCGATCCCCAGTGATAGGGTAGTCCAACGGAATGGAATTCCTTGCCTTGCAGGATCATGGGTTTGACGCGGCCGGTCACCATCACACGCGCCTCGATCACGGCGCGCGAGGTAAAAATCGTGGCCCAATCGCCGTGAATCAAACCGCGCAGCTGCGCGAGCTCCGGACTCACTTCGCAGAAGAACTCCGGCTGCAATTCGCTCAAGTGCGGAACCGATCGGCTCATGGCTCCGGCGGTGTGATGTTCGGTCAAGCGATAGGTATGGAGTACGAACGGAAACGCATCGCCGTGCAATTCGCTCGGCGAAGGGTTCGATTCGTTGAACGGGCGCGGAAATTGCCGGCGGCACGGGTTGGCTTGCTGCGAATACAAGAGGTTGCGCACGGGCGACTCGTGCGGTTCGTAATACACCGGCAGCGGACCATCGACCAGACCGGTGGGCGCGAAGATCCAGCCCAAGCCATCGGCCTGCATGATGAACGGTTGCCCGCCGGCAATCGCGTCGTCGGCTTTCGCGCCGTTTGGCGGAATGTAATCCGGACGTTTGTTTTTCGCGAAGTCTGGCGTGTCGAACCCGATCCATTCACTCTTTTGCTCGTCCCACCAGACATATTTCTTGCGTTCGCTCCACGGCTTGCCTTGCGGGTCCGCCGACGCGCGATTATAGAGAATGCGCCGGTTGGCGGGCCACGCCCACGCCCATTCCGGCGCGACCCAATTCTGTTCGCTGCCCGGTTTGCGCCGCGCCGTTTGATTTTGTTCGTCTTTATAGCAGCCGCAATAGATCCAGCAGCCGCACGCCGTGCTGCCATCCGCTTTCAACTCGCCAAAACCTGAAAGTGCTTTGCCCTGGGCGTCCCAACCGTTGATTTCACGCAGCACCGCCGCCGCGCTGGGTTCGCGGGTCTCGCCCGTCTCGGGATACTCCCAAGTCAAAAAGCGAATCGGATCGGCATGCGGTTCGGCTTGCTGCGCGATCTTTTCTTTGATCCGTTTTCCCAAATGATAGTAGAACCACAGCTCCGAGCGCGCCTCGTCTTGCGGTTCAACCGCCTTGTCGCGCCACTGCAAGAGCCGTTGCGTGTTGGTAAACGAACCGTCTTTTTCCGTGTGCCCGGCCGCCGGCATCCAAAAGATTTCCGTCTTAATCGATTCGGTGCGCAGTTCGCCAGATTCGATCTCTGGCGCGTCGTACCAGAACGAAGCGCTTTCGATTTCGTTGAAGTCGCGCACGACGAGCCACTCGAGATTTGCCAGCGCACGGCGGTGCAGCCCGGAATTGCCCGAACCGACCGCCGGGTTTTCCCCGATGCAGAAGAAGCCTTTGACCTTCCCGTCGAGCATGTCCATGATGCTGCGATAAGTCGAATGGTCGCCGTTGATCCGCGGCAGTAAGTCGAAACAGAAGTCGCTCTTTTCCGTCGCGTGTTCGCCGAACCACGCTTTGAGCAAGCTGACCACGTACCTGTCGAGGTTGCCCCAAGCGCCGGCCATGGCGCTCCCCGATTCGATGAAATCTTTGAGATTGTCGTGCGCGAGCGCATGCGGCATCGGAATATATCCCGGCAAGAGATTGAAAAGCGTCGGGATGTCGGTCGAACCTTGAATCGAGGCGTGCCCGCGCAGCGCGAGAATGCCGCCGCCCGGCCTGCCGATATTTCCGAGCAGCAATTGGATGATCGCAGCGCCGCGGATCGTCTGCGCGCCGGCGGTGTGCTGCGTCCAGCCCACGGAATAGGAGATCGCCGAGGTGCGCTCGCGTCCGCTGTTGGCGCACAGCGCTTCGGCGACTTCGATTATCTGCTGCGCATCGATCCCGCAAATCTGCGCGGCCGTCTCGGGCGTGTAGCGCGCATAGTGGCGCTTGAGCACTTGGTAGACGCAGCGTGGGTCTTGCAGCGTCTTGTCCATATGCGGCGCGCCATCCATGCTTCCGTACTGCCAGCTCTCGAACGTGTAGCGGTTCTGATCTTCATGCCAGCCGGAGAAGAAACCGTCCAACTCTTCGGTGTCTTTGAAATCTTCGCGCAGGATCACGGGTGCGTTCGTGTAGTTGACGACGTATTCTTTGAACGCCCGATCGTGTTCGAGAATGTAATGGATGATGGCGCCCAAGAACGCGGTGTCGGTTCCCGGGCGAATCGGCACGTGCAGATTCACCATCGCGCTGGTGCGTGTGAAGCGCGGATCGACGTGGATGATCTTCGCGCCGCGTTCGCGCGCTTCCATCACCCATTGAAATCCGACGGGATGGTTCTCCGCCATGTTGGATCCCATGATGAGGATGCAGTCCGAGTTCTGCAGGTCTTGCTGGAATGTCGTTGCGCCGCCGCGTCCGAACGAGGTTCCCAAACTGGGAACCGTCGAGCTATGTCATATTCGAGCCTGATTTTCAACCTGCACGACGCCCAGCGCCGTGTAGAGTTTTTTCATCAGGTAGTTCTCTTCGTTGTCGAGCGTCGCGCCGCCGAGATGCGCGATCCCGTAACAACGGTTGAGCGTGTGGCCATCGCCGTCGGTGCTCTCCCATGTGTCGCGTCGCGTCTCGAGCACGCGGTCGGCGATCATCTCCATGGCGCGCTCGAGCGGCAGCTCTTCCCAGCGCGTGCCGAACGGGCGGCGATATTTTACCTTGTATTCGCGCAGCGGATTCGTGACCAGAGACAGACTGGCGGCGCCTTTGGGGCAGAGACGCCCGCGGGAGATTGGGCTGTCGGGATCGCCTTCGATCTGAACGATCTTTTCATCTTTGACGTAGACGCTTTGTCCGCAGCCGACCGCGCAGTAAGGACAGATCGATTTGACGACCTTGGCGCCCTCGGTGCGCGCCTTCCAATCCGCCATGCGGGCTGTTGCGCCGTTCTAACCCGGAATTCCGCCGTCTCCGAGCGAATCGAGGGCCAGCTATGAAGCGCACACTTATTCTTGCGGCCTTGACCTGTTGCACGCTGGGCATTTCGGCGACGCCGGCCATTGCGAAGCCTTCGTTGCCGGCCGCGTTAGCGGCGATCGTAAACCGCTATCCGCACAGCCAGTTCGGCATTGCAATTTACGATTTGGATGCGCGCAAGATGGTGTACGGGCTGAACGCGCAGCGGTTCTTCGTGGCCGCATCCACGACGAAGCTGCTGACCGAGGGAACCACACTTGCGCTTCTCGGCCCGGCGTACCGTTTCACGACCAATGTGTATCGAACCGGGCCGATCGACGCGGACGGGACATTGCAAGGCAATCTCGTCCTGGAGGCTTCGGGCGACCCGAACCTCTCGGGACGCATTCAACCCGACGGCACACTCGCTTTTGAAAACGAAGACCACTCCTACGATGGATCGCCCGACACGAAGGCCGTGCCGGGTAATCCGTTGGCGGTCATAGATGACTTCGCGGCGCAGATCGCCGCGCGCGGCATCAAAAAAGTCAATGGCGTGGTCATTGTCGACGATACGATGTTCGCGGGCGGCTATCCGGAGTCGGGCACGGGCGTCGTCGTTTCGCCGATCGTCGTCAACGACAACATCATTGACGTCACCGTGACGGCCGGTGCCAAGCAGGGCGATCCGGTTTCGATTCAAGTGTCGCCGGAAACGCCATATCCCATGTTCGTGATTAACGCCTCGACGGGAGCGCCAAAGAGCGACCGCAGTATCTCTGTTCCGGAGGGCGACGTTGCGAAGGACGGTTCGCGTACGGTGACGATTACCGGAACGCTGCCGGCTGGGTCTTCGCCCATCCTGTACGCGTACGACGTGCCGTCTCCGCGCGTCTTCGCCGAGATGGCTTTGACACAAGCGCTCAAGAATCGCGGAATCACGTTCGGAGATATATTCGTCGTGAATACTGGCGTGGGCTTCGGTGAAATATCCGCGAACGTCATCGCGACGCACGTCTCGCCGCCGCTGAGCCAAGACGTCAAAGTGACACTCAAAGTAAGCGACAATTTGCACGCGTCGATCATGCCGTATCTGTGGTCACCCAAACACACGTTGCGCGCGGGATTTGACCTAGAGCGCGCATTTCTGCAGCGCGCCGGTTTGGACACGAGCCAAATCGTGCAGAACGACGGCCTTGGCGGAAGTGCGTTTATTCAGCCGCAATTCATGGTGCACTATCTGGCTTATCTACGCACGCGGCCCTACTTTACGACGTTGTACAGCTCGCTTCCGATTCTCGGCGTCGACGGAACGTTGTTCAACATTGCAAACACCTCGCCGGCGCGCGGCAAGGTGCACGCGAAGACCGGTACGTGGGGCGCCGGCGACATGCTCAACCAGCGGTCGCTCGTTTCGGGGAAGGGCCTCGCGGGCTACATGACAACGGCATCCGGACGGCACGTCGCCTTTTGTTTCTACCTAAACAATCTAGCCGTACCGCACGGTCAAGACTCGAGCCGCGTGGCCGGGCAAATCAACGGCGCACTTGCAACGGCGGCGCACTTGTATGCGCGATAACGTAGAGAACGCCGCCGAGGTCTTCCTCAGGTTCTTATTGGCGCTCTTGCTCATAGCAACCGTAGCGATGGTCACCTCGCACGGCCGCTTTGCTTGGATGCTCTACGCTATTATCGGTATTGGAGTGGCGCTGCTTTTCGTGCTGGGCGTAACGGTCGGCATCAAGCTCGCGCCTTCAGTGGGCCGTCCCCGAGAGTAACTGCCCGAGGTATTTGCCCCACACGAGCGGCAGCGTATGCGTGCCGTGGCCGCGCGTCTGCATCGTGATCGGCAAGAGGACGAACTTCGCGTGTTTGACTTTGCCGATCTCGCGCTCGACGATGTGCAGCTCGGGCGGATTGATTTGATCGTCCGCGCTGTTGACCGCCATCACGGTCGCTAGAATCGTTCCGAGTAAGGACTCCGGGTTGTAGTCGCGCGACGATGCGACTTGATACAGCACATCGTTGGCGTCCTCGCCGGCGGGCGCTTGTGTGAGACGCGATTTGAAATACGCATCGGCGGTGTCGCGGTTCGGCATGATCGATTGATCGTAGAGCGGTGCGCTGCCGACGAACCAGGTAATGTCGTTGGCCGCTTTTAGGCCGACAGGCTGCGTCGTGTAGTCGCCGCCGTTGTAATCCGGCGAACTCGTGATGAGATCCATCTCCATATCGCGCCAGACACGGTTGCGTCCGGATATTTCGATCGGCAAACAAGCGAGGGGCATCAGCGCATCCATCATTGCCGGATAGGTCTCGCCCCACATCCAGCTATGCATGCAGCCCATCGAAGTTCCCATCACGAGGCGCAAATGGTTAACGTGGAGCCCCTCGCTTACGAGGGCATGTTCGGCAGTGACCATGTCGCGGTAGTCATAGTGCGGAAACTTCGCGCGCAGGCCATCACTGGGTTTGCTCGACTGGCCGTGCCCGATGTCGTCGGGCAGAATGATAAAATACTTGCTTGCATCGAGCAAGCCGCCGGGCGAAAAGAGCACTCCCGCAAAACGCTCCGGCGGATTGAGAAACTGCTTGCCGGAACCGCCTGTGCCGTGCATAATCAGCACAGCGTTTGTGCGCCCCTTCGCATCAGTGCGCAGTGTGCCGAGCGTGTAATAGTGAATGCGCAGTTCCGGCAGCGTTTCGCCATCGTCGAATTTGAAATTCGCGATCGCGAACGTCCCTTCGACCGGCGCCGGAAACGTCGCGGCGGCAGCTGATAAGATCGTAAGAGCGCCGAGCATAGCGGTCACCGCGAATGCATAAACGAGGCGACTTGCTTTCACGTGTTTCTCCTAAGAAGGGGCGTGGGGGTTACCATGCGCGTCTGCCATCTCGCCCTGGCTGACGATCCTCGAAATGAGCGCGTCGCTCTTGCGATAGAGAATTACGAGCGCAGCGATTGCAAAAAGGAACGATAGCCAAGCAAACCATGCGTCTGGCATTATCCGGAATGTGCTGCTGGAGGCGTCGACAACGGTATAACCGATCATTATGAAGCCGCGAAAGCCGAGGCCCAAGATAACAATAATAATCTCTAATACCGATAATCCTCGGGGGATAGCATCCCGGCCCATCAAGAGAACTTCCGCATGCGTGAAATAGAAGTGTGCCACTGCAAATGGAATGAAATAGAGCATTGCTAGGGATTCATACGGAATTGGGAGCCGGCCGACTACGAAGAAAATTACGATTCCGGCAAATCCATATGCCGCAAGAGCCGGCGGCGGCTGCAGTCCCGCCCGTAACGAGGCCACTTTGATCTTTTCAAAGAGTGAGAAGAGGACGAAGAGATTGAGGAGCGGCACGAGCAGTGCCAGCGAGTTCCAAACCGGCTGATCGGGCTCTTCCAGCATTGCCGCCACGCTGCGGCGGATGTAGTACGACCACCAAAATATATAGAGCCCGAGCGTTACGAAAAAGAGCAATCCGACCTGGAACGGCGATCGGCCGTAGATTGCCCGCCTGTCCACCGTGGCGGGCGGAAAATATGTCAAACCTTGAATGGCCTAGCCCTTAAATTGCGGCAGCGTCTTTTTCATTTGGTCGAGTGCGTAGTGAATGTCTTCGAGCGAGGCGGCGTATGAGAAACGCAGATAACCTTTGCCGGCAGCGCCGAACGCGGAGCCGCCCAGACAGGCGACGCCCGCCTCTTGCAGCAGATATGCGGCCAGCGCTTTATCGTCGGACGCGATCTTCGTGACGTTGGGAAACGCGTAGAACGCGCCTTCGGGCATTTCGCACGAGAGCCCGTCGATCTTGTTCAAGCCCTCAACGATCGCATCGCGGCGTTCGCGGAAGAGGCCGTTCATGCGCTGCACCAGTTCGTCGGGGCCGGTCAACGCCGCGATGCCGGCTTGCTGCACAAAGCTCGCGACGCACGAAAACGTATTATTATTGAAGAGCGTCACCACTTTGGCGTACTCGGGCGCCATGATCGCGTAACCCAAACGCCAGCCGGTCATCGCGTAGGCTTTTGAAAAACCGTCGACGATGATCGTGCGTTCGCGCATGCCGGGCACGCTTGCGATCGAGTGAAATTCCCGGTCGTAGAAATTGCGGCTGTAAATTTCGTCGGAGATAACCACGAAGTCATGGCGTTTCGCCATATCCGCGATGCGTTCGAGGTCGCCCTTGGTGAGCACGCCGCCGGTCGGATTGTGCGGCGAGTTGATCATCAGCGCTTTGGTGCGATCTGAAACGCGCCGCTCGAGTTCGTCGAGGTCCATGCGCCAGTGCTTTTCTTCGAGCAGCGGAATCGGGACCGTTTTGGCGCCGAGGTAGCTCGCGCAGGACGCATATGCCGGATAGGCCGGATCGAAATACACGAACTCGTCGCCGGGGCTGAGTATCGCGCTCAGGATGTTCCAGATAATCGGTTTGGCGCCCGGAGAAAGCACGACGTTTTCGGCGCTGAACGACTCGATGTGACGAAACTTGGAAGCGTACTGCGCGACGACGTCGCGCAATTCGAGTATGCCCTGCGACGGCGTGTAATGACTGTGATTCTCGCGAATCGCGCGGATGCCGGCTTCCTTAATATGATCGGGCGTATCGAAGTCGGGCTCGCCGATCTCCATGTGAACCACACGCTTGCCTTGTGCTTCAAGCGCCCGAGCGCGCGCCAGAACTTCGAAGGCGCTTTCCGATCCGAGGCGCGACACGGCTTCGGCAAAACGATCGGCTTTGGTTGCGAGCATCTTACAGTGCAAACCTTTCGCTAAGAGGTCAGAAATGCGTCAAGGGGCCGTTATGCCTGCGGCGAAGTCTCGCGAACGGTCATGCGCACCCTGACGGACGTGTTTGCGCCGGGTACACCGACGCTTCCCGAGGGTCTACGAACCCTCGTCGTTTCGCCTGAGCGCGAGTTGGAACCTGGGATGACCGTGCGCGCGACATTCACGTTCCGCAATCAAGGCGGCGCGCCGGCAACCGGCGTGCGCGTGCGTTTTAATCTTCCCGAAGGTTTGGTCTATCTGGTCGGCAGCGGTAAGCTCGACGAGGAACCGCTCGACGACGAACAGGGCAGCTCGCCGCTGCTGGCGCGCGCGGGCGCGCAGATCGGCGACGTCGCGCCCGGCGAAGAGCGCCGCATCGACGTTGCTTACAGTGTTGCCGGCGCGATCGAAAATGGATCGACGGTTGAACTACAGGCCGCGGTTGCCGCGTTCGAGCTGGCGCCCGTCGGATCCAACGTCGTGCGCTTGGTCGCTCACAGCCGGCCCGCGCTTGAAAATGCGCTGACCAACGTCGGCATAGAAACGCGGCATGGCGCAGCTGCCGGCGCGTCGCCTGGCGGAGAAGCCAATATCACCGTACGCGTGCATAACGCCGGCGAATCGAGCGCGCATGACGTCGTCATCGTCGCACCGATCCCCGAGTGTACGAGCTACATACCAAATTCGGCGCGCGTGAACGGACGCGAGTTCGAACGCGAACTGTTGGCCTCGTTCGATCGCGTGCACGCGCCGATCGCCGCGGCGTCGCTGCCCGCCAGCGCGACCGTGACGCTGCAATATCGCGTTCGCATTGACGATCCGCTGCCCGACGGCACGACGATCGTGGTTCGAGCGAACATCGCATCGCAAGAAACCGCCGCGTTCGGCGTCGAGCCGGCGAGTCTGACCGTGCGCGCGAAAGCAGATTTCGAGGACGACCGCACGAGCGTTACCGTCGAGCCGGAATACGAC
>JAAXMC010000023.1 GCA_013036315.1 Vulcanimicrobiota bacterium | reverse complement strand
TTGCGCTTGATCTGAATCCACGGAATGTACTTGGGCTGGCGCGGTTTGCGCTTGAGCGACATGTTCGCATCGTGCGGCGAACGATTGTTCTTGCGGTTGTTACATCGCATGCACGCGCATACGAGATTTTCCCACGTGGACGGGCCGCCTTTACTTCGCGGAATGACGTGGTCGACGGTCATCAACCGGTCGCCGCGGATGCCGCAATACTGGCACGAGTGGTCGTCGCGAATGAGAATGTTTTTCTTCGTCAGCGCGACTTTTTGCATCGGGCGGCGGATGTAGTAGAGCATGCGAATGATCGACGGCATCCGCATTTCAAAAGACGTGGATGCAATGAGGCGCTCGCGGCCGTGCACCAGCTCGGCCTTGCCCGCAAAGAGCATCTTCACAGCGCGCTGAAAACTCGTGATGTTCAGCGCTTCATAGGTGAAGTTCAGCACCAGTACGTCGGTCACAACGTCCTCCCAGAGCGGGACTTAAGCGATTTTGCGCCGCTTCCCTACAAGGGCGTCGCGCACCATGCGTATGAAATATTCATGCACGCGGCGATCGCCGGTAAGTTCGGGATGGAACGATGTCGCCAACACGTTTTCTTGGCGGACCATGACTGCGTGCCCGTCACGCTCGCCCAACGTTTCGACGGCGCGACCGGCGCGCTCGACCCACGGCGCGCGGATGAAAACCGCCGGAAAAGGCTTATCTCCCAGAGCGGAGATTGCAAGCGAAACCTCGGCGGATTCGTTTTGCCGTCCGAAAGCATTGCGCCGTACCGAAATGTCCATGAGATCGAGCGTCGGCTGCTGCGCGCCGGTCACGTCGCGCGCTATGACGATCATGCCCATGCACGTTCCCCATAACGGCATGCCTTCACGAACTCGCCGGGCGATCGGTTCGGCCAGTTGAAAACGATCGAGGAGCTTCATCACCGTTGTGGACTCGCCACCCGGAATTACAAGACCGTCCACGCGTGCGAGATCTTCAACGTTTTTTACTGGCAGCGCTTCTACACGCGGTTCGCGCACCGCGCGCACATGTTCGGCGACGTCGCCCTGCAGCGCGAGCACCCCGATGCGCATTAGTTTCCGCGGGGCGCGAGTAACTCCGACTCGGGAATCTTGCGCAAATCGAGCCCTTCCATCGCGCGGCTGTCTTTGCCCAGCGAGAGGCTGGCCTCGACGACGACCTTCGGATCGTTGAAGTGCGTGGTTGCGTTCACGATCGCTTTGGCGAACGCGCGGGGATTGTTCGATTTGAAGATACCGCTGCCGACGAAGATGCCTTCGGCGCCGAGCTGCATCATCAGGGAAGCGTCGGCCGGCGTCGAGACGCCGCCCGCGCAAAACAGGACGACCGGTAGTTTGCCGTTCGCGACTACCTGTTTCACGAGTTTGAGCGGCACGCGCATCTCGCGCGCGTGCGATTTCAAATCTTTCGCATCCGCAAGATCTTGGATGGATTGCGTAATCGACCGCATATGGCGCACGGCTTCAACGATGTTACCGCTGCCGGCTTCGCCCTTGCTGCGGATCATCGCGGCGCCTTCGTTAATCCGGCGGAGCGCTTCGCCTAAATTGCGCGCGCCGCAGACGAATGGCGTCGTGAATGGGTTCTTATCGACGTGGAACTGTTCGTCCGCGGGCGTAAGCACTTCGGATTCGTCGATGAAGTCGACGCCGAGTTCTTGCAGCAATTGCGCTTCGGCGAAATGGCCGATGCGGCACTTCGCCATAACCGGAATCGTCACGGCGTCCATGATCGAGCGCACCAGTTCCAAATTGCTCATGCGCGCAACGCCGCCGGCGGCGCGGATATCGGCCGGAATGCGCTCGAGCGCCATGACCGCGACCGCGCCCGCTTCTTGCGCGATAACGGCGTGCTCCGGTGTGACGACGTCCATGATGACGCCGCCCTTGAGCATTTGTGCTAGTCCACGTTTAACAGTGATGGTGCCGGTTTCGGCCATAAAAAGCTCCCCGATGTACCTTCTAAGGCCGGGACGTTTGCTCCGGTTGCGGCGACGCGGCGGCGGTCGGTTGAGCGTTGGGCGCCTCCGAAGGGGCGGCGGTGGGCAGCGGCGCCGCGCGGCGCCAAATCGGCAGGCTCAAGTTCGGCGTCGCCTTCGGCGCCGCAACGTTCTTGGGCGCCACGAACGGCGGCGGCGTGAACTGTGGAATGGGCGTGGGCGGCGGCGGCGCTTCGGCCGGAACCCGCGGGTCGGGGAAGCCGGGGTCGGGTGCGGCCGCCATGACGTCCGTGCGTTTCCAATTTGGACCATAGGGCGCAACCGTCGCGTCGGGAGCGGCGGGCGCGACCGACACCGGCGCTATGCTTTCCAAACGCTTTTCGGTGACCTGGCCGATCGCGCGATCGCCCGCGCGCTCGCCAATCGCGATCGCTGAAACGAGCACGACGATTCCCAGCGCCATGACGATCGTTGCGAACCGCTTCGACGGATCTTGCACCGGACGATTATACATGCTGCAGCGCCTGCGGTGCGACGTCGCGTGCCGCAGCGCGCGCCTGTCGGTCGGCGGGTTTGCCGAGCAGCTGAAGCTCGTGCAATTCGCCGGCCGCGAGCGATACGCGTTCGGTGAAGCCGCGAAACTCAACCGAAACGTGCCTGGCTTGATCGATTAAATTGCACACGAAAATGCGCACGGCGCCTTCATCGTCTTCGAATGCGACGGCGGCAACTTCAACCGGCGAGGTCGTGACCTCGTCGCTGACATCGCGTCCCGCATACAAACACACAAAAGGCTCCTCGGCGGAAAGTTCGCGCATATCGCCGTAAATATGATTGCGCAAGAAATCGATCACGTAGGTGCAGCTTCGGCCTCCCCATTGCACACGGGCCGCCGCCACCCATTGCCAGTTGTTGATGCGCAGCGGAACCAGGTGCGGCCTTCCGCTGGTGCGATACCCGTTCAGTCCGCCAATCGTTTCGGCAACAGCCCAGAGATATTTCGCGCTCGTCCACGGCGACAGGTACATCCCGCGGTTTGTCAGCGAACCGCCGTCAAACCACTCGCAGAACTCGCCCGGAACGGTGTTGCGCACCGCGCCCGCTTCCATCGTATCGTAGATCGCTTCGAGCCAACGCACCGCGGCGTCGGGCGATCCGTTGTGCGCGAGCGCGACCGCGAACCAGAGCGTGAGGTCCGGCCACACGCCGCCCAACAAGCCGAAACCGTGCGAAGGGAAATACCACGCGTCGGCCGTTGAGATCGTGCGAATGCCGACGGGCGTCTCAAAATCCGCCTCGCACAGGCGGCCGAGAATTTCGCGGCGGCGATCCGCTTCGGCGACGTTGAAGAGCACCGGAAAGATTTCGTCGGCGGTAAAGTTGTCCTGATAGTTTTGCTGCTGATCGTAGTTCAGCACGAACGCGCCCGTATCGTCGTTGAACAGATACTGCATCATCGCTTCGCGCAGCGCTTGCGCTTCGCGCGAGTATTTGCTCCACCGGTCGTTGTCGCCGACGACGGCCGATAGCATGGCGGCCGCGTCGAGCGCGAACACCGCTTCGGCGTTGATCTCGGTTACCGCGCCGTCGAGCGTGTAGTACGGAATGATGTTGCGCCACGAACTGATGCCGAACATATCGACGCCGCCCGCGCGGCAGAATATCAAGCCGTTGGAATCCCGCTGCGTCAGCATATAGTCGGCGATCTTGCAAATCAGCGGGAACCAATTGCGCACCCACTGGTCGTCCAGCGTCGCGTTGTAGTGGTGCAGTAATGCGATCAGGTGCAGCGGCGTGTCGTCGTTGATGTTCAAATCATACGACGTTTTAAAGCCGCTCACGCCGCGCACGTATTCGATCATCTCACCGCTCTCGTCGGCGAACTTATTGAAAACCTCGATCGCATCGCGGCTGAAATGCGGCAAAAAGTAATCGAACCCGTGAACGAACCACGACGTATCGCGCGAAACCAGGATATCAGACGGAGGCGAGTTCGTCGAGCCCCACCCGTTCGGATAATGTTTGATGACGCGCAGCATATTTGCGCGCGCCCACACGACTCCGCGACTGATCGCCGGCGACGGACAAATAAACCGCGCGTCGCGTAATTTGACCGCGAAATATCGCTGCGTTTCGTGCAGCGCTTTGGGATCGTGCAGCAGCTGCTCGAGGACCGGCCGGGACTTCTCGCGCCCGTCCTTGTGAAAAACGACCGCTAGGCGCAGCGCTTCGCGCGCGCCGGGCTGCACGACGAGGCGGTATTCGAACGCGCCGAAAATGCGGCGGCCGAGGCACTCCGCCAGTTGCGGGGTTACTTCATCTAAGTGTTCGTCCGGCCGCAGCGAGCCGACGCGCATGCTGTGAAGCATGACTTGTTCGCGCACGCCCACCACCGACGCGTGCGGAGACTGCGACGCGCCCCACCAGCGCTCGGCGCCGGTTTGCTGGTTCTGCGAGCAAATGTAGTCGCCATCGACAAATGCGCGCACTTCGTGTTCCGGTTCGCCATAAAAACGTTGGCCGACCAGCAGCGCCCACGGAAAAGCCGCGATCTCGATCGGCGTGCCGCCCGGATTGTAGAGCGTCACGTCCACGACGAAACTGACGGCGCGTTCGTGCTTGGGTCCGTGCGGAACGTAGAACGCTTCGGTAACGTGCAGGCGATCCGCAAGCGTGAATTCGGATATCTGGGCATACGGAAGAAACGTGAATTCGCGCGTGATCTGATGCGGAAAGATCGTTTGCTTCAGCTCGCGCAGGCGATAGGCGATTTGATGCGTACCGAAAATGATTTGGTCGGTGTCGGCGTCCCAAAGCCCGCGGACACCACCCTTGGCGGTCGATTGCGCGTATGTCTTAAAATTTCCGAGCAGCAGGCCGTACGGCGTCTGGGCTTCCGGTAAAACATAAGCGCAATATTCGTTGTGTTGTGCGTCGTAGCTCGCCCGCATTGGCGGTTGACTACGACCTCGCTAGGCGATGTCCCGCCCCGCACGGACGGAGATCTCCATGCGAACCGTATTTCAAATCGTAGCGAGCTAAGAGCTTGCCTGTTAGGCTTGTGACGCTAAGCAGCATATGCCGTTTGCGGACCGATCCAAGGTAGCGAACCTCGCGCTCGGCCGATCCGGTAATGAGGGTGCCAGGCAGATCGAACGTACGTCCATCCGCGGACGCGAGGCCGGGGTTGGGCGCAAGCATTGCGCCGCTCCAGCAGTTTGCTATAAACGCGGCGCCGGTCTTATCGATCACCAGCGAAACTCCCGCGCCGCCCCATTTTCCAGAAAAATCGGAAGCAAGCGCACGCGCAATGCAAAGACTCTTGAGCGCCGCTTCCGCGGCGCCCGAGGCCGGTAACGACGTGTCTCTCACATAGACGATCACATGTGTAACGTTGAGGATGCTTCCGAACTCGCGTTCCAGGGTGAATCCTTCGCTCGGAGAGCCATACGTGAACGACTCCCGTTGCAACTGCGCGCCGCAACGTGAAATGAGCGCGGACGACCGTTTCTTGAAGCCGTTGTGGACGAGGTAATAGGCATTGAGATAGGGATCCGTTTCCAGGTTCGTCCCAGCTACATAGACGAGCTGGTGCATTTGACCGCCCAGCGTACGCGATTCCCAAATGCCGGCAATATGGTATCTTCTCGCGGGGCCCGTTACGACAAACCCTGGAAGAGCAAGGATCTCCATATGACTCTCGTCGCCGGGGCAAAAATGTCCCAGTTTCTTTGCAACGGCTTCGTTGCGCGCACGATTCGAGGGCCGGGTATACCCGATGCGGTAGGCCATCCCAGCGGAAACAAAACTCCATCGCTCAACCGCCCATCGCCGCTTGTCTTGGACGATGAACGCGCTGTGTATTCCGCGCGCGCCGCATATGGTAACTTCTTTGTCGAACGTTCCACCTTCCGGAGGAAGCGGCAACTCCCGGCGCAGCGTTTGCAGCGCGCTCATGAACCGCGCCTGCGTCACATCACTGGGCAAAGCTTCCGCGATAACGTACTCCTGCGTTCTTGGATTGAACACAGTCGCACTTTCCGTATAATCGATCGGGTGTCTGAGGACGCTTGTGAATCCCGCCGGCGCCGTGAATGGGAGCGCCGCCAAAAATGCCAGGACAGCCGCGGCCCGCATACGCAAATTCTAGAACAGGGGAAGGCGCAGCGCAAGCTCAACGGCCCCAAAGAATGAAGGTGAGCACTAAGCTGCCGGCGCCGGCAAAATTGAATCTGACGCTGGAAGTGCTGAGCCGCGTCGCGGGCGGGCTCCACGGAATACGCAGCGTCATGGTTCCGATCGATCTCTGCGACGAGATCGAGATCGTTCCGGGCGGCGAGGGCTTGCAGTTTTTCTGCGACGACCCGGCGCTGCAAAACGATAACTTGGTCGAGCGAGCATTCCGCGCGCTCGGGCTCCGATCGGGCGCGACGATCACGCTGCGCAAGAATATTCCGGCGCAGGCCGGGCTCGGCGGCGGTTCGAGCGACGCGGCGATGATTTTGCTGACCGCGCAGCGCGGCACTTTCGGAGCCGTTCCGCCGATCGATTACCTGACGACGGCTTTGGAATTGGGTTCCGACGTGCCGTTTTTCTTGGTTGAAACCGCCGCGCTCGTTGAGGGCACGGGCGAGCGCGTCACCGCACTGGGGCGCGTGCCCGAGTGGCACGCGGTTGTGGTCAAACCGCCGATTGCAACTTCTACTAAAGAAGCGTACGCGGCGCTCGACGAACGCGAGCGCAATCCACGTCCGCGCAACGCATCGGCGAGCCTGGCGCTCGGGGAAGCTTTGCAGCGCGCGCAGTTCGATCGCGTCGTCGAGTTGCTGCAGAACGATTTCCTGGATGTTTTTTCGACGACGCCGGAGATCGCACAAGCACTTGCGATGCTGAAAGATGCCGGAGCGGACAAACCGATGTTGACGGGCTCGGGCTCGGCCGTGTATGCGCTCGCGCGCACCGCCGCCGAGCGCGACTCGCTTGTAAACCGGATTACAGCCGTGCCCGAGTTTGAAATTTTTCCGTGCGCCTTCCGGAGCGGCGCGGTATGGACGCGGTAGTTCTCGCAGGGGGACCGCACGACGAGCTGGCGGCGCACACGCCCGGCGCTCCGAACAAAGCGTTTGTAGAAATTCGCGGCGTAACGCTCGTCGAGCGCACGCTGCGCGCGTTGCGCGCAGCTTCCGGCGTCGGGCGCATCGTGGTCGTTGCGCCGCCCGGCGTGCGCGGCGTTGCGGCGCTGGCGCTCGCCGACGAAGTACGTCCTGACGGCGTCCGCATCCGCGACAGCCTGCGCAGCGGGCTTGCAGGCTTCGATCCTCATGCCGATATTTTGGTGAGCGCCTCGGATCTGCCGGTTCTTACGCCCGAATCGATCGATGATTTCATTTCGCGCGCCAAAGCAGCGGACGCCGATCTAACCTACGGCTGCATCGAAAAGGCGACGCATATGGCGAAGTATCCGGAGGCGCCACACACGTGGGCGCGCCTGCGCGACGGAACCTATTGCGGGACAGGCTTGATCACGCTGCGCCCGCGGGTGTGGCCGGCGCTGGAGAAAGTGATCGAACGGCTTGGTGAAGCCCGCAAGAATCCGTTGAAACTAGCCTCGCTCTTCGGCTGGCGCATCCTCTGGCGCTATGCTGTAGGGCGGCTGACGATCCCGCAGGCGGAAGCGCGCGCTTCCTACGTCATCGGCGCAAAAGTCCGCGCGATCGTTTCGCCTTATGCAGAGATCGGCATAAACGTCGATCGCGTAAGCGACATTGCGCTCGCGGAAAAATATACGGGTTAGTGCCAGCGTTCGAAGAGTTTGTGCTCGATGCCGAATTGATCGAGCGCTTTGCCGACGGTATGCGCGATAATGTCCTCAATCGTCTTCGGCTTGGCGTAGAGTGCCGGCATCGGCGGCATGATAGTCGCGCCGATTTCGGCGAGCTGCGTGAGCGTGCGGAGATGGCCCGCATGCAGCGGCGTCTCGCGCACGACCAGTACCAACTTCCGCCTTTCCTTTAGACAGACGTCCGCGGCCCGCACCAGCAGATTCGCGTTTAGCGAATACGCGATCGCGGCCGCGCTCCCGATGGAGCACGGAATGACGAGCATTCCCTCGGTAATGAACGAGCCGCTGGAAATGGCCGCGGCTAAATTATCGTGATCGTACACGACGTCGGCCAACGCTTCGAAATCCTTGACGGTTTTCTTGGTCTCCAGCTCAATCGTACGCGCGGCTTGCCGGCTGACGACCAGATGCGCCTCGACGTCGGGAATGTCGCGCAAAACCTCGAGCGTGCGGTAGGCATATGCGCTGCCGCTCGCCCCGCTCACTCCGATCACGATTCGCCGCATGCCTCGCCGTTATACGCTGCGAGCAGGGTCGCCTTCGTGCATTTTCCAAAGAGACGACGTGCAGTCGGCGGAGCAGCGTGCTTTTCTCGCGGCGGCTTTAGCGTGGACGCGCCGGCCCGAAGAACGGCATGCGGCGCGCATGCTGCACTCGCCGTTCTCCGGAGTGCCGCAGGAACTCGGCGCCGCGCATGCGGCGCTGGCCGCGCGCGAAGGCCGGCTGCTGGATCGCATCGCGGAGGAACGTTTGCTCGCGCCGTTTGGAACCGCGCTAGCCGAGCTGTCGAAGTTTACGGATGAAAGTGCGGCGCGCCAAGAGATCTTGCGCCGCTTTCAACTGGACGACACCTTGCCGGGAGCCTCGGCCGCACCGCATGGCGGACGATTCGCGCTGTGCGAGCCGGCCACACCGGAACCCCGCAAAGGTATGCGCGCAACGCGCCCGCGCTTCTCGGCCTCGCAGCTCAACGCATACGTCGAGTGTCCGCGGAAGTGGTTCTACCGCTATTTGTGCGGCGCCGTCGAGGACAAAGGGTCGTCGGCTTCCTTTTACGGTACCGCGTTTCACGCGGCGCTGGAAAATCTCCACAGCGAATTCCCGCGCCCGGGCGATGCCGATCCGGCGCAGCTTTCTCTGAAGCTCGAAGGCCTGATAAACTCGGCGTTCGACCGGCACCGCAACGACTTCGGAACGCCTGTCGAGTACGAACTTCAGCGGCGGCGCGCACAGCGCACTGCCAAGAAATACGTCGAGTGGCTGCTGGCGGAGGCCAAACGCGCCTCGTTCACGGTTGTGGGGTGCGAGTTGTCGGCCGAACTGGAGATGGAAGGCTACGAATTCATCGGCTACATCGACCGGCTCGACCGGGACGATAAAACCGGAGCCGTCGCCGTCATCGACTACAAGACCGGCACGATCGCAACCAGCGCGGCCGAGTATCGAGAAAAAATTCGTCAATTCAAAGACTTCCAACTGCCGTTCTATTATTGGGCGCGGACCGCGCAAGGCGATCGCGTTTGGAAGCTCGCTTTGCTTCCACTCAAGGACGCGCTGCTCGACGTCGCGCCGATCGTCTTAGAAGTCGTTCCCGTGCCGTCGCAAATCGGGCGCTCGGCGAGCGCGACCGGAGTGATTCCGCTTTCCGAGCTTGAACGCGCGCGCGAGCGCATGATCGAATTGTGCGCGGAACTGACCTCCGGTGAAACCACCGCGTTCGGGGTCACGGCCGACCCGTCGGCATGCACGTATTGCGCCTATAAGATCGCCTGCGCGCACCGCCCGTATCCCGAAGACCAACGGTTCGGCCGGTGAGTTTTTTCATAACCGGCGCAGCCGGCACCGGAAAAACCACAGAGCTCTTGCGGCGCGCGAACGAAGATGCACGCCCTGCGTTGCTGACGGCAGCTTCGGAGGCTTCGCTCGAAGTGTTGCAGGCCCGTCATAAAAACGAAAACATTACTCTCCGCTCGCTAGACGAGCTGGCGCTCGAGATTTTCTTCCACGCAGCGGGCGACGGGTCGCGCCCGTCGCTCATCGACGACGTGCAAGCGGCTTTGCTGTTCGAGGAAGCGGCGCAGCCGTTGCTCTCGCTCGAATGGACCGAGTTCATGGAAGCGCAGGTCGATCCCGAAGTGCCGGGCCTGCGCGCGCCGCAACGGTTCTTGGACGCCGCTTTCAACCTCTTCCTCAAATTTCGCGATGCGCTGGTTTCGCCCGAACAATTTCTCGAGAGCGCCTTGCGCGGCGCGACTTCTTTTTACGCGCAGCCGCCGAATTTTGCGCATCCGGATCTCTTGTACTACACCAAGGAAACGCATCAAAACTCGCTCGACGTCAACAACGCCGAGCTCGAGCGGCAACGCCGGCGCGAAATCGATCTGGCGAAGATCTTGTCCAAACTCTATCGCTCGTATCTGGATCATCCCGTGAAGCAAGGCTGCCTCACCGCGCGCGATGCGGTTGCGGAAGCGGTCAAGATCGTGCGCGAGCATGCCGCGATCGCCGATGAGCTGCGAACTCGCTATCCGGCCGTGTATGTGGACGACGGACAGCAACTCACTCTGGCGCAGCTGCAATTGCTGCAGGCGATTTATGGCGAGAACCTCGATGCGGTCTGTTTTGCTTTGGACGAAGCTTCGGCAACGTCCACGTTCCGCGGTGCGCGCCCGGATCGCGTGCTTGCGGTCCCCGGAGAGCGACTGGAACTCAGCGACCAGCGTCGCAGCCCATTTGCCGTCGACACGGCTTGCCGGCATCTCTCGGGAGCCGGCGGATCGCCGCCGGTGAGCACCGATCCGCAAGTCGGTCTAACGCTCTTTCGCGCCACGACGCGCAAAGCCGAAACGCAGTTCATCGCCGAGCACGTAGCGGCTCTGCTCGACGGCGGCGCGCAGCCGGTTGAAATCGCAATTCTGCTGCGGTCGGTCGCCAATGCGCGCATTTATTGCGACGCGCTGCTCGATCGCAGCATCCCCGTGCAAATTGCCGGCGATCTCAACGTCTTTGGCGAGCCAGAAGCGATCGATGCGCTGGCGATCCTGTGGTTCGTGCACGATCCGTTCCGGCACGAATACTTGTTGCGCGTGCTATCCGGGGAGGCCGTCGCGTTTTCGGACTCAACGGTGGCGGCACTGTGCGCGGAGCCGGATGCCTCCCAGACGGAGCTCTTCACCGAAGAACCACTACTCGTGAGTGGACCGCATGCACCGCGCTGGGATCCGATGCGCGACGTGCGCTTGGGATGGAACGTGCTGCGCGGCGACCGCGATATAAATCTTCCCGATCTGGCGCGCGACCGTTTGATGCGCTTGCGTGAGCTGCGCAAGGAGTGGCTCGCTGCGATGAAGACGCTCGCGCTGCCCGAGCTCGTACGTCTCATATGGAATCAGGGACTGGCGCGAACGGGCGCTCCGGAGAGCGCGCGCGCAGGATATCAGCAGCTGACGCTGCGGCGCTTGCACGATCGCATCGACACGTTTGCCGCCGAGAATCCGGACGCATCGCTTGCCGAGTTCCTGGAATACGCCGAGCACCGCATGAACAGCGAGTTTGAATCGTGCGAGACCGTCGAAAGCGGCGATGCGGTTCGAATCTTGAGTATCGACGCAGCGACCGGGCATGAATTCGATCACGTCATCGTGCCGAACGTCCGCGCGGGCGCTTTTCCCCGCTACTACGTGCCCGATGCGTTTCTTTACAGTCCGAGCCTCGGGATGATTGCGAAAGAAAACGTGGGCGAAGCTCGCGCCGCGCGCACCGCCAAATTCACATATTATATGTTCAGAAGCAAAACGCGCGAGCGGTATAATCGCGAAGAGCGCCGTGCTTTTGTTTACGCGCTGCGCCGCGCGAAGCGATCGGCGCTGGTGAGCGCGCACGAAAAAGCGACGCGCGGCATCGCGGCGCCGGAATTCTTGGCCGAGTTACAAGCCGCTAGGCTTCCGGGCGCCGTGGATTTGTCCGACAAATGGCGTTCGAATAACATTCAGCGCGCGAAATGACCGAATCCCTGACCGCGATCGCGCCCGAAGCATACGCCAAGCGAATTCTTCCGCTCACGGCTCCACTTTGGGCGAACGGACGCACGTTCGATGCGTACGTATCGCAGACGCTCGAACTCGCGCGAGGCGAATACGGCAAAAAGCATTATCAAACGCTCGGCTTGCAGGTGGGCAAGGACATCGTCGCGTCGTTCAAACGCTACGAACGCATCGCGTGGCTACGCGCAAACCGATTGGCGGGAATCGGCATCGGCGCGGTCTTCACGCCGCCCGAATATCGCGGGAGGGGGTATGCGAGCGCGATGCTCGCGGTGGCGTTGGACAACGCGAGAACGCAGCGTTTCGATTTTGCGTACCTCTTCTCCGACATCCACCCGCAGTTCTATAAAACGCTGGGATTCGTCGAGCTACCGTCGCGTTTAATTTCATTTAGGGCCGATTCGCTTTCGCAGAAACGGCTCGACGTCGCGACGCTCTCGCCAAAAGATTGGCCCGCGGTACGGCGGTGTTTCGATGCTACGCAAGCCGGTCGCGATTGGGGTTTCGAACGCGGGCCCGCTTTTTGGAAATGGCTGCAGACGCGGATCGGGCACGGTTCGGAGCACATACGCGGGCAAGCGGCGCGCTTGGTCGTGCGGCGCGGGCGCGCGGTCGCCGCGTACGTCCTCGGTCAGCGCGAGCCGGTGCACGACGCTTACGTGTTGGACGAATTTGGGTTTGCCACCGAGAAGGATCGCGCACTCATCGGGCCACTGCTGCGCGCCGCAGCCGGCGATCTTCGGCGGATTACGGGATGGCTGCCGCCCGACAGCGTGCGCAACCTCTTGCCGCGCGGCAGCGTGCGCAAACGCAAAGATGCGATCTTAATGATCGCGCCGCTTAGTTCGCGAGGAAAGAGCTTTTTAGAGCGGGCGAAAACGACCGGCGCCGCCGACGGAGTTTGGTCGACGGACCATATCTAGCTACCGCTGTTAACAGCTGTGTGGTTAGAGTGTGTGTGGTTAGAGTGTGTGTGGTTAGGGTGTGTGCGGCTAAGCGGGCGTGGCTTTAAGATTGTCATGGTGAGCGGCGCTTCTAATGGTGTCATGGTGAGCGGCGCATCAAAAAGTGTCATCCTGAGCGTAGCATTTCGCCTTTAGCGAAATGCGAAGTCGAAGGGCGCCCGAGCGTAGTCGAGGGCCGCGGGGCACCTACTGCTGCCGAACGTCCCTGTACTCTCTCGCGCCGGTCGTAGGGTTATAGAAGACGTCCACAAGTTTGCCGCTGCCCGGGTCAACAAATCTCTCGCCGGTCGGCTCCCACCCGGTGCTCGCGCGCACGCGCGGGCGATAGCGGCCTTCGAATAAAGTGCCGAGCAGCAACGCCACGCCCAAGATGATCGGCGGAAGCGCACCGAAGCCGATAAACCGAAACGTGAAGAACCCGAACGCCAACGCCACAAATCCAACGATGACTATGATTGCGCGGAGCATTACTGCGCCGGCGTCAGCGTGACGGCAGTACCGTAAGCGACGACTTCGGTCATCGTATTGCCCATTTCGGAAGAGTCGAAGCGCATCATGGCAACCGCGTCGGCGCCCATCGCCTGCGCATTTTGGACCATCCGGTCGATCGCGTGGCGGCGCGTTTCTTCCACAAGCTGCGTGTATTCCGTGATTTCACCGCCCATTATCGAGCGGAGCGCGGCCACGATATTGCCTCCCAAACCGCGACTGCGCACGACCACGCCGAAGACTTGCCCCTTCGTTTCCTTTACGCGGTACCCGGCGATGTTTTCCGTGGTTGCGACGATCATGTTTGGCCTCAATCAAATTTGAGAAGCAGGTAGATCGCGTCGTACTGCGCGATGGTGACTCCGGAGTCCGGTGCTGGGTCATACCCTTCTAGCGTAGCTAACCATTCGTGGCGAGCCGTCGTAAAATCATTCTTCACAGCTTCGATAACGCCCAAGGCCAGGCGGGGAACCTGGAAAAACGGGCTGCATTCGAGCGAATACTCTAATAATTGTCCGCCTTTTGTAAGGTCGCCTCGAGCTGCCGCGTTCAATCCTCGCTGCAAATTATATTCTGCGCCTGACTCTCCAAAGGACACCTGATTGTACGGAGGTGGCGACAATGCGTATTGCTTGAGCGCTTCGTGGAAACGCTGCCGTAACGCCTCACGCGTACCCTCGTCCGGTATATTTTCAAACTTGCTTCGGCGCGAAACTAGGATGCGCCAATGCGCTTTCGCTTCAGCGACCTTATGAAGCCTAAACAACAGGATGCTCAGTCTCAATCTGATGACATCGATGCTGCCAGCAGACACGTTCTCGTTGCCAATTTTTGCTAGTGCACGCCGGTAAAATGTTACCGCCCTTTGTTTGTCACCTAGGTCGTCGTAGTAATGGGCAACTTGTGAATCGTACACTCCAGGGTAGGCAGTAAAACCGTAGAGTTGTGTCATTCTAGAGGCGGTTGGGGGTGCAGGCGTTTTAGGCGGGAGCTTGCCCTCCCGCATGAGGTGACGCGCGTATGCACTTGGACCTAAGGTCGCTACAACGCAGCCGTGCGAATTGATGGCGTAACCTGAAGGCAGGCCTCGCGCCGTCGGCGAGATGGGCTGTGGCAGGGTTATGCCTACAGACAACACCAGGCCCAGCATTAAGCGCATACTCTCCTCTGACGTTTCGAGTCGAGCTTTTGTTACACGAACAAGACTTGCTGTTTCGGTTCGCCGGGAATCAGCGACGCCACCCGCGTCCCCAGCAGGCGCACGGGCGAATGTCCGAGCTCCGCACGCTGCAAGCAGTGTAGAGCTGAGACGAAGATCTGCTTTGCGTCCATCGTCGGCTCGGCCAGGTTCGTTTGCCGAACGATGATGCGAAAATCGGCGCGTTTTATCTTAATACCAATCGTGCAGGCGGACAGACCCTCGCGCTCGAGCGTTTGAGCTAACTCCAACGCCTGTTCGTGCAAGAGCTCGCGCAATTGTTTTTCATCACGCACATCGTATTCGAACGTCTCTTCGGTGGAGATCGATTTCGTTTCGCGTTCGGGTTCGACTTTACGCCGGTCGATACCGCGCGCCAGGTCGCGCAGCTCCGTCCCCCACGAGCCGAAGATCGCGCGCACACGTTCGTCTGAGAGCGCGGCCACGTCGCCGATCGTCGTGATGCCGCGTTCTTGCAGGCGTGTTTGCGTCTTCGGGCCGACGCCCCACAGCCTCCCGACGGGCAGCGGAGCCAGGAACTCTGCCTCGCTTCCAGGCTCGAGCGTTTGCAAACCGTTGGGCTTGCACGAATCGGAAAGAATCTTCGCAACCATCATTCCGCTGGCGACGCCGGCGCTTACGGTCAATCCAACTTCATCGAAGATCTCCGTCCGGATCGTTTTCGCCAAATCGCCCGCATCTTCGGTCGTGCAATCGCCAAAGTCCACAAACGCTTCGTCCATCGACAACCCTTGGACCGCGTGACCGCGCCGTTCGAGGATCGAAAATATTTGATGCGACGTTTCGCGATATTTCTGCATGTTCGGTGGCACGACGATCAGCTCCGGGCAAGCTTCCAGCGCGCGGTACAGCGGGACGGCGGATTTTACGCCATAGGGGCGCGCTTCGTACGAAGCCGTCAGGACCACGGCTCGCCGGCTCGACCCGGCAACTGCGACCGGTTTGCCGCGCAGATCGGGGTTGTCACGAATTTCGACGTTCGCGTAAAAAGCGTCGACATCAAAATGCGCGATCATAGAGATGTCATCCTGAGCGTAGCATTTCGCCATAGCGAAATGCGAAGTCGAAGGGCGCCTGAGCCTAGTCGAAGGCCGCGTGAAAGAGGCCTCGTCAAGCTCGGCCGTGGTTCGACTGGCACATCAAAGATGCGCCGCTCACCATGACACACTATTAACGCTCGCATCCAAGCATCGTGTAGCGCTCGCATCTAGATTTCGTGGCCGGCGCCTTTGAATATCGCGCGAATCGTTTCGACATTGCGCGCGTCGTCGGCTTCTTCGCCCGGCGTTTCGAGAATTGCGGTTTTGTCGCGCAGCTCGGGCCGCGCCGCAAGCGCGCGAAAGCCATCGAACCCGATGTTGCCTTCGCCGATGTGATGATGGCGATCGCGATTCCCGCCCAGCGGCACTTCCGTATCGTTGAAATGAAACATCGGAATGCGGTCGAGCCCGATCTGCTCGGCAGCTTCATAGATGAAATCATCCACGCCGCGCTGTGAATTTATTTCATAACCGGCCGCCCAGGCGTGCGCCGTGTCGAGGCAGACCCCTAACTGCGGATGGTCGATCGTTTTGATGAATCGTCCGAGTTCTTCGAGTGTCCCGCCGGCGAGCGAACCGGCGCCCGCGGAATTTTCCATCACCAGCGTGACGCCGGGCGCGATGCCTTCGAGCGCCGCTTCCAATAATCGGCACGCGGAAACGAAGCCTTCGTTGCGGTCGCGCTTTCCGTACGAGCCAAGGTGCGTGTTTACATACGCTACGCCGCCCGCCTCGGCCGCCTCGATATCGTGACGCAATAGCACGAGCGAACCGTTGGCAATCTTCTCGTTCTCGCTCGCAAGGTTGATGAGGTAGGGCGTGTGAATCGCGCACGGGTTGATCCCGGCCTCGGTTCGCAGCGCACGAAATGCTTCGAGAGCCGGCCGGTTAATCGGACTCGGACGATAGCTGCGCGGATTGCTCGAAAAGATTTGGATGGCCGTGGCCTTGACGCGCAAGGCGTATTCGATCGCGGCGGGGTAGCCAGCCGAGACGCGCACGTGCACGCCGATTCGCATGCGCGCTTATTCCGCGGGAACGCTTGCGGTAAGGTTCGCCGTCAGCAGGCCCAGTTCGAGCGGCTGGCCTTGCTCCAACTCCATCGGCGGAAGATCGTCGAGCGAGCGCAGCCCGAACGATTCCAAAAATTCGGGAGTGGTTTTATACAAGAGCGGTCTGCCGACCACGTCTTTGCGTCCGGCCTCCGCGATAAACGTGCGATCGAGCAGCGTTGAAACCACGCTGTCCGACGCCACGCCGCGAATCGATTCGATCTCGCTTTTGGTGACCGGCTGGAGGTACGCGACGATCGCGAGCGTCTCGAGCGCGGGCGTCGAGAGATTGGTCCGCGGAGGCAACAGGTACGCTTCGACGACCTCGCGGGCCGACGGCGCCGTCGCGAAACGGTATCCGCCCCCAACTTCGCGCAAGACAATACCGCGCTCGGCATAGTCAGCTTCTATCCTCTGCAACGCAGTCGCGACGTCGGTCTCCGACGCACGCGTGAGCTTCGCGATCTCTTTGATCGGCAGCGCTTCGCCGGCAACGAACAGCAGCGCCTCGATGGGACGCCGCAGCTGATCGATCTCCCCGTTCACGTCTTCGCCACGAGGAACAGACGGATGTCGTCGAAGGGCGCCTTCTGATCGAAAGCCAGGCGCTTGCGCCGGATCAATTCCAGGATCGCCAGGAAGGTCACGACGATCGATTCGCGCGACATGCCCAACTCCTTGCAGAGCACCGAGAACAGCACCTCGCGCTGTTCGCGTACGCGGCGCATGATGTAATCCATTGAAGCGACTAGCGTTAGGCGCTCGCGCGCGATCGTGCGTTTCTCCGGACGCGCGCTCTGCAGCATCGTTAAGAACGCGTGCGTTAAGCGATTAGGATCGACGCGATACTTCTGGCGAAGCTCGCTGTGCGGGTCGCCGAGATCGCGAAAGAAATAGGACGACGCCTCGAAATGCCGCTGCCGCAGATCTTCGCCGACCTCGCGATATTTCGAATATGCGATGAGGCGCTGACGCAGGCGCTCCTCGACCTCTTCGGGCGACTCGCCTTCTTCCAAGAATTCGGCGGGAATGGGCGGCAGCAGCGCGCGCGATTTTAAGAAAACCAGCGTTGCGGCGATCACCAAGTACTCGGCGGCCGCCTCGACGTCGATCGCTTCCATCATCGAAACGTATGCGAGGTATTGTTCAGCCACCAACGCGAGCGGTACGGTGGCGATGTCGAGCTGCCGTTCCTTGACCAGAGTCAGCAGCAAATCGAGCGGGCCGTCGAAATTCTCTACGCTGACGCGCAGCGCGTGTTCGTTTACCTCAGGCTGTAAGACGGCCGGGGCGCCCGATTCATTCACCAGGCTACTTTACGAGCTTCGCTGCTCGGCAACCCTCGCGACAACCGGAATATCGCCAAACGCGGTGGGATTAGCCAAAAGGTAATCCTGCGCCATGTCGATCAGCCGCTTCTCGTTGACGTACTTGAGCGAACGCTTCGCGGCCGCGACATCGAACCAGCGGGCCTCGTCGACTTCGTGATCGTGATTGGCGGTGTCTCCGGAGAGATAGCGCATCAAATAGAACGTCACGGACTTCTTGTGCTTGAGATGATTGAGGTAAAACCAGTACGAGATGTCGTTGAGTTTGGTGACGATCTCGCCCCAGCAGCCGGTCTCCTCGCGGACTTCCCGCAGGGCGGCTTGCTCGTGGGATTCCCGGGCCTCAACGTGGCCTTTGGGCAGCGTCCAAATGCGCGGCGTGCCTCGCCCGATCAGCAAAGCATCGTAGGCCGACTCGCGCCGCCGAAGCACGAGTCCGCCTGCGGAAACCTCGTATTTGATTCGCATCGTACGCCCCTAAAGAACCCCTAGAGGACCGGAAAGGCGTCCCCGTGAGGGTCGCCTCCTATTACTTCGATTATAGCCGACGGGCCCAAGAAGAGCCTGCTACGGAGGCATGGTTCCGACGGGTTCGGGCGAGCCTGCGGCCACGACCGGGCACGGCAAAAAGCGGGTTTCCGAGGCGGTTCCAGCGGCGAACGTGAGGGCGTAGGCTCCGGCGGGCGGGCAGGGCGCAGGGGCCGTCGCGTGGCCGTAGGGGTCGATCGAAATCGAAAACGGTGGCTTGCCCAAGGCCGGCTCGGAAACGTCAGCCCGCAGCGTCTCGGGCGGCAAGTCCGCCGGCGGTGAGAGCGAGACGATGGTTCCGCTTCCGCTCGGCGCGGGCGCGAAAGCGAGCGTAGCCGTTCCGCCGCTCGTAGCTGCGATCGCGCGCGCGTGCGCGAGCTGCGCATCGAAAATCGTGGCCGCCGATCGCGTTTCGAATACGCGGCTGCCCGAACTCAAAAACGCGATGGCGGAAACCATCGCAAGAATTGCGGCCACAAGCAAGACCTCGATGAGCGACGTTCCGCGCTGCGCCTGCATTCCAATTGGTGGTGCCCACGGGCCGCCGGCCGTGCCGAGAGTCGTAAAAAGTTGTATGCTCGGGGCATGAACAAAGCGCTCGTTCTTGTTGCGGCGGCCGGCTTGCTGCTCGGGGCCACCGGCACGCAGGCAGCTCAAATGCGCACACTCGTCGGCGGTGCCGATGACAGCGGCGCCTCGCATCTGTACTTTTTTGCACGTGCCGCTGTGCCGTCCGTTGCGCCATCGGTTTCGCCGGCCGATTGGCGGCCCGCCGCGATGCGCGAGTTTTTCACTTGGGCTTTGGATACGGCGTATAAGATGTCGGCTCCGGGAGCATACGCAGGTCCGAGCAGCACACCCGATGATTTGCGCCGCCTAATCGGCGGCTGCGATCCCCAGGCGCGCGAGAACCCTCTGCGGGTCGATCTTTTGTGCGGCTCTGCACCCGATGGCGTTTTTGCCAATCAAGCCGCTTTTATCGCAATTGCAAACGGGTCGATGCCGGCCGGTTTTGAAAAAACGACTTGTCCGGCCGCTTCGAGCCTCCCCGATTATCTGGCCGGCGAAGTTCTTTTGGAGTGCTTGCACAATTCAAGCGGTACCGAGATCGACTTGGAGCGCAATACCGACCCGCGCATAAAGGGCTTGTTCGGAATTTCCGTCGTTATGCTGCCGCACGCATAGTATGCGTGCGCTGTTAGCATTATTGCTCGCAGTCGCGCCGTCGGCCGCTCCAACGCCGGATTGGCGGCCCGCCGCGATGCATTCGATCTTGTCGTTTGCCGTTAACGGCGCGCAGCAGCAGTTTCGGAATTTGAAGAAAACGCCGGAGAGCGCGAAACGGGTTTTCGACTACTGCCAGGTCCCGCCCCGTGAAAAATGGGGGAGCCTTTTCGAGGAGATGCGGCCCGTCTTCGAATGTCAAGATTCGTGGTTGGAAATCTTTAAACGGCCAGCTGACTTTGTCACGGCCGTGCGCAACGCATTGCCGGCGGGTTTCATTCGGACGGCGTCTTGCCCGAAACATTATGATGGTTTGATTTTTCTCGCGTGTCTTCGCGGTTCCGACGGCATCGATGTGTACGCAGCTGACGACGGGAGTGCGACTTACCCTCAATTTTCGAGCTACTCGTTCTTCGTCTTAGCGCCGCCGCTGCCGCAAAACGAACGAGCGAAACTGCGTATGGAAGCAGCGAAGTTGCTCACACCGTTGTTCGCAGATCTCACCAAGATTGCGGCGCGCGGCTTCGGCACGGACGCCGGGCTCCGGTTTGCGGCTGCGCACGCGGCTTTCCTTAAAGGATGCGAGGTACTCAGACCTCCGACCGGACGGCCGGTCTTAGACTGCGAGGTGCGGGATCTCTGGTCTTTTAACAAGGCGGATTTTGCCGCAACAGTACACGATTCGCTTCCGCAAGGTTTTCATCGGTCCACGTGCGTCGAACGCAGCGGCAAATACGCGGGGCTGTCCTCGCTGTGCGAACGTAACGGCAAGAACATCGAAGTGCATTTTGGCGAGTTTTTGCACATCGAAGCCGACGACACCGCATTTCCGGTTTCTCGAGCGGCAGCGATGCGGCAGTTTTTCGAAATCGCCTTGGCGGCCGCCGCGGATAACTTCCAAGGTTTCGATTCCAAAACGGAGTTGCCGTACTTCGGCCGCTGCTCGCTGAAAACAGGCTTGCCTACGGAACCTAGATATCTCGAGTGCGAGCCGGACAGTGAAGCCGTCGACTTTAACTTACTCGCCGTCGTCCGGAGCGCGTTGCCGCCCGGATATGCCGCCGGCGAATGTACGGTGGGCCACTGGCCTTTCTTAAACCCGGCCGAAGCGATCGAGCAATGCTTCGGAGCTCGCAACCGCCCTGAGATAGATGTCGCAGAGTACGAATACTGGTTCGTGGACGTCGGCCTCCCGAACCCGAAGCCCTAGTTCGTCAAGATGACAAGGGCCGGCTCCCGCGAGACGCGGCGAGATCAACAGATGCAGAGCCCGCTCGGAACAGTTAGACGATCAAATGGATACGACCAAGAGGCGCCATCGTCATGCGACACGTAAAGGCGTCCCGATCCATCGATCACAGCGACCATTGAATCTCGGGTCGCGATGCAGTTTGAATCGGCGATTCCGTCGATCCACTCCGGCATGCCTCCGCTCAAGGGCTGCAGCGGACCGTTGTTGTCGATCGGGCGCCGATATACTGCGCCTTGCGTCGCAAAATGGTCGGTGGAAGCTGCCACGAAAATGTCGTTTCTCCCAAAAGCGACTGCAGAGCAGTAATGAGCGTGAAGCCCTTGCAGTTCGATAGTCCATGTCGTTCCAGCATCGCGACTCATGCAAAGACCCGCCGCCCCCGCCGCTATCACGATGTCGGGCCGGGTTGGATGCGCACAGACCTGATGAACATCACTATCGATATCGATAGTGGGCCGCCAAGTTAAGCCGGCGTCCGTCGATCGCGGAACTCCGCCAACGTGGACGTTGGCCAGAAGCACGGCACCATCGCATGTCGCCGCCATTGAACGAATTCCAAGCGGCGGCCCCATCAGCTTGCCGTCGACGACCGCGGCCCCTGCGTACCACTTGTCGCGGCCCGCTACGGCGTCAAAACCCGTCAGCCATTGTTGCGAACCGTCAGGATCGAAGCGAAGGATTCGCGCGTCGTCGGTTCCGACAAAGACAACGTTTCCAATTGGTACGCAGCATGAAAGCTGGAATTCGCTCTTTGCTATCTCAGTCCAATCGCCATCAGAGGATCGTCGACAGAGCGAGTGCCCGCCAACAATTGCGAGCACGCTTCCGTGTCCATCGGCCACCAGACTGCTAACCGATTGACCGGCGAGTTCTTGACGGACCATTTTCCCAGTGAGGCTGAATAGCCCGTTGCCCCACGTTGCTACCAGAATAGAGGGCGTTGGCATCAAAGCTACTTAGCATACCAGCGCAGGTCGGGCTGGCGCGCCGCGCGCGTTTCGTCGAGACGGCCGACTACAGTGGTCACCGGAGCTGCCAGAATTTGCGCGGGGTCGCGCTTGGCCGTTTCTACAATGTCACGCAGCGCGTCCACGAATGCATCGAGCGTCTCCTTCGATTCCGTTTCGGTCGGCTCGATCATCAAACACTCGGGAACGATGAGCGGAAAATAGATCGTCGGCGCCATGTAGCCGCGGTCGAGCAGCGCCTTGGCGATGTCCAGCGCGCGCACGCCGGTCGCCTTTTTCAGCTCCTGCGCCGAGGCCACAAACTCGTGGCGGCACGCCTCGTCGTACGGCGTCTCCAAGAACTCGCGAATCTTTACGCGCAAGTAGTTGGCGTTGAGCACCGCGAGTTGCGAGACTTTCGTCAGCCCCTCGGCGCCGTTCGCATAGATGTACGCCAGCGCGCGAACGATGTGCGCGAAGTTCGACCAGAACGAACGCATCGGCCCGATGCTTTTCGGCACGTCGAAATCCAGAACGAACGAATCATTTCTCTTGCGCACGTACGGCGTCGGTAAGAAATCAACCAACTGCTTCGCGACGCCGAGCGGACCCGCGCCCGCGCCGCCGCCGCCGTGCGGAATCGTAAACGTTTTGTGCAAGTTGAGGTGCATGAGATCGAAGCCCATATCGCCCGGCCGCGCATTGCCCATCAGCGCATTCGCGTTGGCGCCGTCGTAATAGCACAAACCGCCGGCTTCGTGCACGGCGCGCGTGATCTCGTGCACGTGATCTTCAAACAGCCCGAGCGTGTTGGGATTGGTCATCATGCAAACCGCGGTGTCGTCGCCCAATACTTTCTTTAACTCGTCGACGCTGACGCGCCCGCGTTTGTCGCTCTTAAGCGAAATGACTTTGAAACCGCACATCGCGGCCGAAGCCGGGTTGGTGCCGTGCGCCGTGTCCGGAACGATGACCTTGTCGCGCTTGGTTTCACCGCGACCCTTGAAGTACGCCTTGGCGATCAGCAGCGCAGCCAGCTCCGCATGGGCGCCCGCTGCCGGATTGAGCGAGAAAGCCGCCATGCCGAAGAGCGAGCAGAGGCTGCGTTCCAACTCCCACATGATGCGCAGCGCGCCTTGCGCGAACGCATCGGGCGTGTACGGATGCAGATCGCGCAGCGCCGGCAGGCTTGCCATCGCGTCGTTGACGCGCGGGTTATACTTCATCGTGCACGAGCCGAGCGGATAAAAACCGACGTCGATCCCGAACGTGCGTTGCGAGAGACGCGTGAAATGGCGCACGACGTCCATCTCGCTGTTGTCTGGAATCGGCAAATCTTCGCGCAGCGCGTCGGGCGGCAAAAACTCGCTTAACTGTTTTCCGCGCGCGAAATAGCGGTTCGCTCGGCCGTCTTGTCCGGATTCGAAGATGAGGGGCGATGCAGTGTGGTCAGACACGGGCGTGGACATGTACGACCTCGTGCAAAGCTTTGGCGAGCTGCTGAATGTCTTGCGTCGTCGTCATCTCCGTCGCTGCCATGAGAATGCAATTCGCGTGCTCCGGATAGTAGAGCCCGAGGTCGATTCCGCCCAGAATGCCGCGCTGTTCGAGCTTGGCGAGCGCATGCTTCGCAGGCTGATGCACGCACACGACGATCTCGTTGAAATAAGGCGCCGTGAACGGCAGCGAGCAGCCATCGATTGCCTCGACCGCGGCTGCCAACTCGCGCGTGCGCTGCAGATTCAAGGCCGCGACGTCGCGCAATCCGGTCTTCCCGACCAACGCGAGATACATCGTTGCGATCAGCGCGCAGTGCGCTTGGTTCGTGCAAATGTTGGACGTGGCGCGTTCGCGGCGAATGTGCTGCTCGCGCGCTTGCAAGGTTAGAACGTAGCCTTCCCTGCCGCTGGAATCAACGGTCTTGCCGGCCAGCCGTCCCGGAATCCGGCGCAAATGTTCTTTGGTCGAAGCAATGAAGCCGACATAAGGGCCGCCGTAGGCCATCGGCACGCCAAAGCTCTGCGCTTCGCCCGCCACGATGTCCGCACCCCACTGCGCGGGTGCTTGCAGCGCGCCCAGCGAGAGCGCTTCGGCCACCACCCCCACCAAAACCGTGCCGCTGGCTTTTAGCGCAGCTTGTTCGGCCGCGCCGGGCGTGTCGATGACGCCGAAAAAGTTCGGCGACTGCAGCGCGACGCATGCGTACTCTTTGGTCCCCGCCAGGCGCGCGAGTTCGCCGAGATCCGTCGTGCCATCGGCGGCAACCGGCAACTCTTCGATCGCGATGTCCAAGCCGTCGCAGTATGTTTTCAAAACCGCGCGATAGTTCGGATGAACCGCGCGCGAGACCAGAACTTTTTGCCGCCCGTTTGCATTGATGGCCATGATGGCCGCTTCGGCCAGCGCCGTCGCGCCGTCGTAGACCGAAGCGTTGGCGATATCCATGCCCGTCAGCAAGCAGATGTAGGTTTGCCACTCGTAAATGGCTTGCAAGTACCCTTGAGATACTTCGGCTTGATACGGCGTATATGCCGTCAAAAATTCGCCGCGCATCGCGAGCGCAGTGATCGCCGGCGGTGCGTAATGACGGTAGCTGCCCGCGCCTAAAAAAGAAATGCACGAAGCGCCCGCATTTTCGCGTGCGAGTTCTTCGAAGCGGCGCACGATCTCCGTTTCCGGAAGCGCCGGCACAACATCGAGCTGTGCGCGCAGCTTGACCGCATCGGGCACGCGCAGCAGCGCGTCGAGCGAATCAACGCCGACCGTTTGCAGCATCTGCGCGATATCGGCTTTAGTATGGGGCGTATACAAGGGCTAGCTCTCTTTGACGAAATTCTCGTAGTCGGAGGCCGACAGCAAGCCGGCGCTTTGCGAGCCGCCCGGAAGCTTGAGCTTGAAGAGCCAGCCGCCTTCAAAAGGTTCCCGATTGACCAGCGCCGGATCGTTTTCGAGGCTTGCATTGACTTCAAGAATCTCGCCGCCGACCGGCGTAAAAAGATCCGAGACGGCCTTCACCGACTCAACCACGCCGACCGGGCCGAACTGCGCCACCGTCGCGCCGACCTTCGGCAACTCGACATAGACGATGTCGCCGAGCGAATCTTGCGCATAATCGGTGATGCCGACCGTCGCGCGATCGCCGTCGATCTTCACCCATTCATGCTCTTTACTGTAAAGCAGGCCTTCAGGCTGCACCAATTTTGTAGCTCCTCTTATAAAACGGAAGCTCTACGACTTTCGCGCCGTAGGCGGTCCCGCGAATGTGAACCACTACGTCCGTGCCGGGAGTTGCGGCTTCCTTGTCCACCAGCGCAGTTCCGATGCTCTTGTTGCCGACCGACGGTCCGATCGATCCGCTGCGGATTTCGCCCACGCGCTTCTCACCGAGAAAAACGTGATAGCCTTCGCGCGCCGGCGCGCGCCCGTCCATGACGATCCCCACGATGCGCGGATAATCGTCCGCACGCTGCTGCGCCTCGAGCGCGGCTTTCCCGGTGAAATCGGGCTTGTCCATTTTCACGACCCAATTCAAGCCGGCTTGCAGCGGCGTGATCTCTTCGGTCAGCTCGTGGCCGTAGAGCGGCATGCCCGCTTCCAGGCGCAGCACATCGCGCGCGCCCAAGCCGGCCGGAATCAAACCTGCCGCGGCGTTGTCTGCCAAGAGTTTGGTCCAAATCTCGGGCGCATCGGCGCCGTCCACAAAAAGTTCGAAACCGTCTTCGCCCGTGTAGCCGGTTCGCGCAATGACCGCTTTCTTGCCGTACACCTTGCCTTCCGTGCAAAAATAATACTTGAGCGCGTTCACATCGACGTCGGTATGCGGCCCCAGCATTGCCGCCGAGCGCGGCCCTTGGATCGCGATCAGCGCATTACGGCCGTGCAGCGACGTCAGTTTTACGCCCGCCGATCCGGCGCTCTCGTTGAGGAGCTGCCACATCTTGTCGGCGTTGCCGGCATTGACCACCAGCAGCCAGCGATCGGGAAGGCGATAGAAAATCACGTCGTCGTGCGCGCCGCCGTGTTCGTTGGTAAAAATATTGTAGCGCGCTTGCGATGGCTTCATGGTCGGAACCGCGTTGACCGTCAGCCGATCCGCCCATTCTTCAACCGCATCACCTTCCAAAATGAACTGCCCCATGTGCGAAAGATCGAAAAGACCGGCCGCGTGGCGCACCGCTTCGTGTTCTTTGAGAATGCTCGCGTACTGAACGGGCATATCGAAGCCGCCGAACGGAATCAGCCGGGCACGCAACTTTACGTGCTCGTCGTAGAGGGCGGTCCGTTTCATTTTTTTGCCGGTTTCTCGTTCGGGTAAGTGTTTAAGTAGTTGAGCGTCGAGTGCGCGACCACTTTCTCGCCGCTGCGCACGATGACTTCGCCGTAGCAGATGCGCCGTCCGGCCCTCAGCACGGTTGCCTCCGCGACGAGATCGTGCGGCCCAACCGCCGGAGCCAAGAAGTTGCACTGCAGCGAGACGGTCGTCGTATCCTGATCGCGCCCGTAGATCGAGGCGAGCGCAACGTAAAAGACCGTGTCGCACAGGCTCACGATCGCGCCGCCATGCACCGCGCCGGTGCCGTTGGAGATCTGCGAACGGTAGGGCATGCGCATAACGGCGCGGCCCTTCTCGACGCTTTCGAGCTTGAGATCGAGCAGCTCGACGAAATGCGAGCGCTCCTTATCCCACTGCCGGCGAACCGAATCCTGATCGATCGAGCTCAAAACGTCTCTCCGCGCTGCGCGAGCGCACGCCGCAAATACAGCGGAAGCGCGAAGATCCGGCGATGCGTTTGCGCATCGTAAAAAAAGTTCTCTCCGCGCAACTCTCGGCAATACGGTTCGATTTTCGTTTCATCAAGCCGCGCGAGATCGACGCGGTCGCTGCAGGCGATAAACGCCCAATCGTTATCAAAGGCGGGCACGTGCGTGTAATAGGAGACGACGTGTTTATAGTACTTACGCAGTGTGCGCGCCATCTTCGCGTGCAGCGACAGGTTATGAAATCCCGCGGTGCTGGCTTGCAGCACGTAGATCCCGTCCGGCGCAAGCCGGTTCTTGATATCGCGAAAAACCGCATCGCAAAATAGCGGATTACTGGGAGAATCCTCCAACGGTTCGGTGAGATCGGAGATGATCACGCCGTAGCGATCTTTGTCTTCAGCCAGAAACTTGAGCGCGTCGCCGATGATCACGCGCGCGCGCGGTTCACCGAACGCACCGGCGGACCATTCCGGCAAGTGCTGTTTGGAAAGCTCGACCACTTCGCCGTCGATGTCGACCATCGTCGCGCGCCGCACGGCGGGATGGCGCAAGACCTCGCGCAGCGTCGCACCCTCGCCGCCGCCCAAGATCAAGACTTCGGAACGATCCGGTGTACCCGCCATCGCGGGATGCACCAGCGCCTCGTGATAGATCTTTTCGTCCGCTTGGGAACTTTGCGTGTCGCCGTCGAGGATCAGCATCTTGCCGAAGACGGCGGTGCCGATGATGCCGATGTCTTGAAACTGCGAACGGCCCGCGTAATAAACGCGGGCTACGGCATGGTGGTGCTGCTCGGTCGGAGCGAATTCCTCGACATACCACTGCCAGTTTTCGGTCTTGGGCATGACCAAATAAAAACCGCGGTTTACGCGGTTCGCTGGCGGTCTTTTGCTTCGGTTGCGGTTACGACGTGGGTGAAGGTGCCGTTTTTGGCTTCGATCCCTCGTTTGAATTCAGTCGTCAACATTCGCTTTGCGGAGAGAACCTTGGCGGCGTGCAGACAAGCCAGCCAAGGATCCGTGTGGTCGCCGCACGTGTAAAAATCCATCGCGGCGTATTTCTTCTCGGGCCAGGTATGAATCGAAAGATGGGACTCCGCCAGGATGACGGTCCCCGAAACACCTTGCGGCTCGAACCGGTGAAAGGAACTTTCCAAGATCGTTGCGTGCGCTATTCTCGCGGCTGCGATCATCATATTCTGGACGCCGTCCAGATCCGAAAGGGCCGCGGGGTCACACCCCGAGAGTTCGCACACAATATGCGTACCGAGTGCTTTCAATTCTTTGAGCTCTCCTCGCCTTGGGGGAATCCCACCTCCGGACATGTCGGCTGGCGCCTGCAGTGCAGTCACGTCCCCGACCTATCGGCGAGCTCTTGCCGGCGCTTTCGGTGCGCGTGCGACTCGCCGCTATGGCGCGTAAGGGCGCGCCTCCCATAACCGCGAGCTCCCGCCTTAAAAAAAGGAGCTCGGGAGTAGAATAGCCCCTATCGCCTCGCGTGTAAAGCTTAAACTTACTGCCGCGCCGATGGCATCGCCCCGGAGAGCGAGCCCTAGCCGCCCTTTGCCCTCTAAACCTATTCTTTTCTCACCGTTATCGTGAATACGGCGCCCGGAACGACGGCGCTCGTATATCCGAGATCCTTGCAGTCGGAGACGCCCTCCTTCTTCGGCTCACACGGCGCGGTCAGGATTTCATCCTTTTCACGAATCGTGCTTCCGCTCTTGGTCAGCGTCGTCTTCGTGGTCGTCTCGATCGTCTTGTCGGGGTCGAAATACTTTCCGGAGCCGGCGCACGTTGCCGTGCTGCCCTGTGCCGTACAGTGCAATGTGTTGGTTGCACCCTGTGTTGCGGAAGCGGTCCACGTCGACTCGGCCGTAAAACTCGGGCCGGAGCCGGTGATTTCCAACTTGTGTCCGAGACTGTCGACGTAGGTGCCGGCCCAGTTTTCGCTCGTGCTGCCTGCGGCGGCGCCGCAGGCAAGGCGCTTGTATTCCGCATTCAACCGCGTGAGCGTTGCCGCGGCTGCGGCGAGCTTTTCCGTGAAGTAAGCTACGTTGCGGCGGTCCTCTCCGGCTCGGTTCATCGCAGTCGACAAGCGAAACTCGAGCAGGTTGTCCGTCTTGCTGTGCGCCACGAAATAGGCCGACTGGGCCGCTCTGGCAGCGTCGAGAGACTCTTCATCCTGGCGCAACCGATGCTGCGCATTTCCGAGCGCAGTCCTATAGTTGCGGTATTTATAGGCCGCCGACTGCATGTCGCTGGGACTGCTCCCAAAGAGTTCCGATCGAATCGTCGCGCAATCATCTGCGGCGCGTGCAACCAGGCGCGGCGCACTGAAGCCGGCGGCGAAAATCAGTGCGCCGAAAGTGAGCAGCGCAGAAGCGGCTCGAAGCATAAATCCCCCTTCACAGAAGCAAGCGGGCGCTAGGCATACTAGGTGATCACCATTTTACGACGGCGGTACGAGGGGCGAAAGGCCCATTCGGCCCAGGTGCAACCCGCTTGGCTTAGCAGCCTATCTTAGTTAGTGAAGATAGGCCTTCACTATCTTGACTATCGCATATCGCTGACATACCTTTATAAGACATGGCCACACAACTCAAGCCCGCCCAGCCCCTCATCGAGGAATACCGCCACGGTTTCCACGATTCCGAGGACAAGTACGTCTTTAAATCCGAGAAGGGCCTGACGCGCGAGATCGTCGAGCGCATCAGCGAGATGAAGGGCGAGCCCGATTGGATGCGCGAGTTCCGGCTCAAAGCTCTCGACGTATTTCTGAGCAAGCCGATGCCGACGTGGGGCGACACCGAACGACTCAATGAGATCGATTTCGGCGACATTCACTATTTCGTGAAGTCGACCGATCAGGCCGAACGCTCGTGGGACGACGTTCCCGACGACATCAAAAAGACGTTCGACCGCCTGGGCATTCCTGAAGCCGAGCGCAAGTTTTTGGCCGGCGTTTCAGCGCAGTACGAATCCGAGGTCGTCTATCACAACGTGAACGAAGAGCTCGAGAAACTCGGCGTGCTCTTCTGCGACATGGATACGGCGGTTAAGAAGTACCCGGAGATCGTGCAGAAGTATTTGGCGACCATCATTCCGGTCGCCGACAACAAGTTCGCCGCGCTCAATTCGGCGGTGTGGTCGGGCGGATCGTTTATCTATATTCCGCCGGGCGTCGAAGTAAAGCAGCCGCTTCAAGCCTACTTCCGCATCAACGCGGAAAACATGGGCCAGTTCGAGCGCACGCTCATCATC
>JAAXMC010000022.1 GCA_013036315.1 Vulcanimicrobiota bacterium | reverse complement strand
AATAAGGTAGACGCGGGCAACAGAGCCGCCAAGCAACCCGCCGCCGCGACGAGTCCGAGTGCGGGAGCAGAGTAATAGCGCTGCATCACGAGCATGAAGGACTGATCGGCGGCCGGCCCTTTCAATCCGGGAACGACCGCCAGTGCCGTAAAGCCGGCGAAAAACACGAACAGCAACACGAGTTGGTAGAGCGGCATGAAGATCATGTTGCGCCGCAGCGTCTCACCGTTGCGCGCGGCGAGCGTTTTTTCAAAGAACGTCCTTGGCGACGCGCTCAATGTCGCCACCGGCGACCGCGAGCGCACCTGGGCCACGCGTGTGCTCGTGCTGATCGTGGCGTTCTTGGCACTGGTTCTCTGGATCTTCTTCAAGACGTCGCTCGTCGATCTGCTGCTGTTTTACTATGTGGGCATTACGCAGCTCGCGCCCGGCGTCATCTTCGCACTTGTGTGGCCGCGCGTCACTCCATGGGCGGTCGGCGCAGGTCTTCTCGCCGGCGAATGCGTCGGTTTTTACTCCCTGCACAATACAATTGCCCCCGGCGGAATAAACGCCGGCTTCTTCGCGCTGGTCGTCAACGCCACGATCTGCGCGCTCGTGACGATCGCGACGAAGAGAAAACTAGCGGTCGCTTGAGCGCGATTGGAAGCAGTCGCGGCAATAGACCGGCTTGTCGCCGCGCGGCTGAAACGGCACTTCCGCTACGCCGCCGCACTGGCTGCACGTGGCTTGAAACATTTCACGGTTGCGCTGGCCGCCGCCCGCGCCGCCACCGCTGGCCGAGCGCATCGCCTTGCGCGCCTGCCGGCAATCCGGACAACGGTTGGGCTTATTTTGAAACCCTTTGGTGGCGTAGAACTGCTGCTCGCCGGCCGTAAACGCGAATTGGCGTCCGCAATCAACACAGTTCAAATTTTCATCGACGTACACTAAACGGGACTCCTTATAACGCTTGGACTTCTAAAACCACGGAAATCCTACCACGCGATTTCGAGAAAAGGAAGTCCCCAATGGGGTCAGCCGCACCCCGAAGGCGAACCCGCTTCCCATGACCGCTACCATCGAGGTGCCCGCCAAGCTCGTCGACGCCGTCGTCAGCACCCGGCGCGACCTGCACATGCACCCGGAACTGGGCTTTCAGGAGGAACGCACGGCCGGCATCGTCGCCGATCGCCTTCGCTCGCTCGGCTTTGACGTGCACACCGGCATCGCGCGCACGGGCGTCGTGGGTGTTCTGCGCGGGAATAAAGGCGGGCGCACGATCATGCTGCGAGCCGACATGGACGCGCTCCCGATCCTCGAGGAGAATTCGCAACCGTATCGCTCGCGCAACGACGGCGTGATGCACGCGTGTGGACACGACGGGCACGTGGCAATTCTGCTGGGCGCGGCCGAGCTCATCGCAGCTCGCCGCGCCGAGCTCGCGGGTACGGTGTGTCTGGTTTTTCAACCGGCCGAGGAAGGGCAGGGCGGCGCGCAGGCGATGGTTGCGGAAGGCCTCATCGATCGTTTTGGGATCGAACGCGCATACGGGCTGCACTTGAGTTCGAAATACAAAACCGGCACGCTCGGTTTCCGCAGCGGTCCGTTCTACGCGTCCAGCGATTCGATCGAGATTGAAGTCCTCGGCCGGGGAGGGCATGGCGCCGCGCCGCACGATACGATCGATCCAATTTTGACCGCGGCCGGCTTCGTTACGTCACTGCAGCAAATCGTCAGCCGGAACGTGGATCCGCTCGAACCGGCGGTCGTTACAATCGGGTCGATACACGGCGGCACGATCCACAATGTCATACCACGCAACGTGCGGATGCTCGGAACGGTGCGGGCGTTCTCGGAAGATGTGCGCGACGCGATGCCCGGGCGCATCGAGCGCATTCTAAAGGCAAGCTGCGATGCAGCGGGCGCCGCGTACGAATTTGAATACCTCAGGCGTTACCCGGTAACCGCGAACGACCCGGATCAAGCGCTGTATGCCGAGACGCTCGCGCGGCGCGCGTTCGGAGACGAGCGCGTCTTTGCGGCCGATAAGCTGATGGGCGCCGAGGATTTTTCCTTTTTCGCACAACGCGTGCCGGCGTGTTTCTACACTCTCGGCGCACGCGGCGGCAGCCATACGGCGCACCCGCACCACTCGAGTACGTTCGACATCGATGAAGCCGCACTGCCGGCCGGGGTGGCGATGATGACGGCTCTGGCCTTTGATGCGCCCGCGCATGCGCCATAGTGGCACACTCGACGATCCCCGGTCAGATTGAAAACCCTACCTTGAACGATTACTTAGAGGTACTGACTCGCGCCGTCTTCCAAGCGGGGTTGAGTTGGGCTTCGATCGCTCAGCGCTGGGACGGCTTTCGTACGGCCTTCGAAGAGTTCGACGTCCATAAAGTCGCAGCTTACGGCGAAGCGGACGTTGACCGGTTATTGCATGCGTCCGGCATTCTGCACAGCGCGCGCAAGATTCGCGCGACGATTCACAACGCGCAGACGCTCCTGGATCTAGAAGGCTCGCACGGCGGGTTAGAAAACTACCTGCGGTCTTTTCCGAATTACCCGGCTCTCAGCGCCGACATCAGGCGCCGCTTCAAATTCATGGGCGAGATGAACGTCTGGTACTTCTTATTTCGCGTGCGCCAGCCTGTCCCGAAATTCGAAAAATGGGTCACGACGATTCCCGGCGATCACCCGCGCATGAAAGAGATGGTCGAGCGAGCGCGCGTGGCGGGAACGTCCAGCGAACGCTAGTGCGGAGTCGCTGTCGGCGCCGGTGACGGTGCGGGCGACGGGGACGGACTGGCTCCGGCGCGGCGTTGTCCACCAAAGATCGGGATCATGAATCCGCCGCCGAAACCGCCGCCTTCGCCGCCACCTGTGCGACGCTGACCGTTCGGCCCCGGCGTACTGTTCGGGCCGTTCGGTCCGGCTGGGCGCTGGAATCCGCCCGTGACGAGATACAAGCCTAATGCCGGTGAGTAGCTCAAACTTGGCGGAATCGCTCCGTCCCACCCGAGTTTCGTAAGATCGTCGCGAGCCGCCGACGCGACGCGTCCGCAATTAATCAGCGCCGGAACCCACGTAATATCCTCGGGCAGCAGCGAGTACCAGGTACCCGCCTTGGCCGTGTTCGCCGTGATCGTCCAGTCCGGAGATGGGCTGCCTTTAGCAAAGTGCGCTTGCAACTCCGCGATCGCAGCCTGCGCCGTTGAACGCATCTGGGCGGTCGTGCACGTTGGACTCTTCGGGTTGTAAACAAACGCAGTTTTCGGCGGTGTCACCGGCAGCTTGTAGGTACGGAAGGTTTCCGATCCCGGCGCCGGAGGTGTGCGCGCGAGGTAGAGTCCGACCGACGGCATGAACGTGAGCGTCGGCGCGGCAAACATTCCGCCGTTATTCGGCTCGACGTAGAGCTTGCGCTGATCGGCAGTCTGCTGATCCGCAACATGGAACGTCGTGCACGTGAACACCGGACGCAGCAGCGCCGTTTTGCTGGTTGAAACCGACAGCGCGTAGGTTGAACCGAGCGGGTGATATTGTACTGTGACGCCTGGGATTGCCGGCGGAGGCGGACCCGAGGCCGGATAACCCGCGGGGGTCTTAGCCGCTTCGATCTGACCTGTGTACGACTTGAGCGCGGTCAATATCGGCTGCACGATTTTCTGTGAAGCGGCGTCGCAAATCGGGAACGCCGTATTGACGGCAAACGGATTTGAAGGCGGGCTCTGCGGCAGCTGCGTGAGCTGCCGGAAGAACGCGCCGTTAGCACCGCGGCCGCCGCCGCCTTCTCCTTGGCCCACGACCGACGCGAGATTGGATGAGGCCGCGGTCTGTTGTACGTTTTGGCCGAAGCGCAACGTGTAGGTAACCGAGTATTGGCGCGGGGTGTTCGGGCGAGCCACGGTCGGAATAATCCCGCCGTTTTGCGTCACGTAAGGCACGGCGCCTTGGGATGTCGAGAAAATTCCGCCGTAAGTATTGAAAATGTTGCTCGCCGCAAAGGTCACCGCGCCGCGCGAGGTCTGATAATTCAGGCCGGCGTCGACCGTCGTGTAGGCGGGCAGGTTCTGCGAGTTATTATTGCCGGTGTAGCTTGCGTTTGCCAGGTATTCGAATACCGAGCGCGGCGGCTTATAGTCGAGGGTGAGCCCCGCTCGATGCAGCGGCACGTTCGGAAGCTGCGTGCCCGCAATCGTGATCGCGTACGGGTTTACAAAGCGCGGATCGCTGCTATTCGCTTTGGCAACCTGGGTATCGTAGAACGGCTCCACAACGAGATTGCCGAACGTAAAGTAGCCGTTGAGGTGGAACCCTTCGTACACACGCTGCACGCCGGAGATCGGCGTCGAGAAATAGGTGTTCTGCGGCCCAAACGCGGTTCCAACCGGAACCCCGCATTCGTTGACAAACGTATTCTGCGCGATCGCGAAGTAGTTGGGTGGAAAGATGCCGCTGCCGGTCAATGCGGTTCCGTTGACGTCGACGGGCAGAACGACGCCGTTCTGAGACATGCGGTACACCTGCGCGCTGATCAGGCCGCCGGTCATTTTGTGGGTGTAGCTCAAGCGTGCGGACGTTGACGAGTTGGCCGAGGAATTGTCGCCGGGCGCGTTGCCGAACGCAACCGCACCGTTGCAATCAAAGCGCAGCTGTGCCGGATCCGAGAGAATTCCCTGGCTGCCGAAGCGCGCGCCGGCGCCGCCGATGTTGTAGCTGAACGCGTACGTGTCGCTGGTCGTAGGCTGCCAGTTCGTGCTGAACCCCAAAAGGATGGTCGATGGCGCGTTGCTCGACCGGCTTAGGCCGATCGAATCGTTGAAGCGCAGTTTGGTATTCGCGCGAATCGAATCATTGAGCGTAATGGATGAGTAACTGGTCCCCTGTCCGTTAAACGTGTAGGGTACGGCCTGCGAAACCAGCGGCGTAAACGTGCTGCGGCTGTTGGTGGAATAGGCGCTGATGGAGATCGTGTGCCGGTCGCGGGCCGGAAGCGTCGCGTTCACGGAGAAGCCATTCGAATAGTTCGTCGATTGCGTGCCCGTCGGCGCGGCAACGCCGCCCACGAACCGGTTGAGCAGATCGTTAAGCGAGCTCATCCGCGTGCCGAAGAACGACGCCTGCACTTGGGTATTCCCGATCAGAGCATTATCGGAGAGCGAGTACAGGTCGAACGTGCCGTTATTCGTGTTGTTCGGACCGAACCCGCACGGCACGGGCCCTGTGAATTGCGTGCAGACCATGTTCGCGGAGTTGGTCGAATGCATATAGAGGCCGCTGATCGTTTGCGCGTCGGTGAGCTGGTAGCGCAGATTCAGCAGCGTTCCGGTTGAATTGCGATCGCCGTTATGGTTATAGCTCAGGCCGCTGGCGTCGAGATAGGTCATCCCATCAAGCAGGCTGGGCACCGCGCGATAGGTGTGCGTGAAAGCAAATCCAAGCTTGCCGAGCGAACCGCTCTCCGACGCGAGGTAATTATTTTTTCCGATGCTGCCCATCGAGAGCGCGAATTCGCTCTGCCACGACAGCGTCGGCTGCAGCGTCGAGAATCCCACGCCGCCGCCAAAGCCGCCGGCTTGCGGCCCCAACGAAACGTTGGCGCCGGTGAACAAGTCCGAGTTGATGCCGCGCACGTTGCCCGCCATCCCCGGGGAGTTGAGCGGAATTCCGTTGACCGACATCGCGGTTTGACTTGCGTCCTGGCCCTCGAGCGAAATGGTCTGCGTCGCGTCGCTATCGTTGCTCGAAGTCGTCACGTTGACGCCCGAAAGCTTGCCGAGCGCGTCTGCCAGATCGGACGACAGCTTGCGCTGTGCGCTGTTGGAAGAAATGGAGCTCGTCGAAACGGTTGCGGTGGATTTTGAAACGACCGATGCGATCGTCTTCAAGGGCGCCTGAGATTGGGCCAATTCGACCGCCACGGTTACGGAGCGGCCGTTGGTCACTTCAAAATTGGAGGATGTCACCGCCTGAAAGCCGCGCGCAAAAACCCGTGCGCGATAGATTCCGTCGGGCACGTCGATAAAGTGAACTTTGCCGTCGTTGCCGGTAAACTCGCTGGTCACCACCGGGCCGTCAAGCAGCACGCGTGCCAGAACAACGGGCGCCTTCGATCCGGCGTCCTGCACGGTAATCCAGATTTCGCCGGTGTCGGATTGCGCGCGAGCCACAGGTGTCAAACTCGCGACAAACGTCAGCGCCAACAAGAAAGCTGTAATACGTCGCATTATCGTTCTTGTACCATGTCTGGCTTGGGAAATACCTGAGGAAGCCGGATGGTAACGGTTGTGCCGTGGCCGGGTGCGCTGTCGATGCGGATGGTGCCGCCCGCCCGGTCGACGGCCCGTTTGGCGATGGCCAGGCCTAAACCGGTTCCCGGCATCTCGCCGCGCGCGTCGCCCCTGTAGAACCGCTCGAAGGCGTGCAGCCGCTCGGCTTCGGTCATTCCCGGCCCTTGATCGTTCACCGTGAGCACGACTTCGTCGCCTTCGGTCACCGCCCGCAAATGGATGGGCGCTCCGGGCGCATACTTCAAAGCGTTTTCCAAGATGTTCCAAAATGCTTCGCCGAGTTCCGCGCGATCCGCGAAAATCTCTTTCACGCCCTCGACGCTGTAATCGATGTGACGCTGATCGTCGAGCCGCCGCGCCGCCTCACACTGGTCGCGCAGAAATTCTTGAACGGCGATCGGCATGGGCTGGATCGGAGCTTCGGCATCCATGCGCGCCAACCGCATCAGACGGTCGATCAAGCCGCGCATGTGTTCTTTCTCGAGCGCCATCGTGCCGAGAATTTGTTTGGCTACTTTGGGCTCTTCGATCGCGCCCCGCCGCAAGACGTCGATGTAGCCCGCGATCACCGTTAAAGGCGTTCGCAGCTCGTGACCGGCATCGGCAACGAACTGGCGCATGCGCCCTTCCGTGTTCTTGCGCTCGTCCATTGCAGTCGCGACGCTTGCGGCCGCATCGTTGTATGCTTCCGTGAGCTGCGCAATCTCGTCACCGCCCGCCGTAACGAACCGCCGCTGCGTGTAGTCTCCGAGCGCGAGTGCCTGCAACGAGCCTGTCACTTCCGTCAGCGGCGCGAGCGCATGGCGCGAGAAGACCCGTCCGATAAACCACGACAGCAAGATGGCAACCACGCCGATCGAGACGATGATCAGCCAATACGGCCCCAGATTTGCGAAGACGATCCACGCGGAAGGCATGAATTCGACGAAACCACTATCGACGGCTACGAGAAAGCGGCCCTCGGATCGTCCCGGCAGCGGACCGAAAAATTCTGTCGTGCGCGCGGTCGCGATCCGGCGGCCGGTCGGCACCGGCGCCGGGAACGGGCCAAGAGCGCCCGTCCGAGAGGAGCCCAGCGGGGGCTCGAGCTCGACGCGCCCTTGCACGATGCGTGAAAGCAGCGGCGCGCGCAACGATCGATCGCCGCCCAAATATTTTCCTTTTGTATCGAACACCGTGACTTGCAGGCCGATTCCGCTAAGTTCGCGCGCGATGTCGGGCGCGGCTTTGCTCAAGCTCACGCCTTGCAGCCGGTATTGGCCGACTAGATAGCGCGCTTCGTCGTGCTTCGCGATAATGATGTCGCGACTGAAGCGGTTGAGTTCGTAGATCAGCGCGATCGAAGACGCGACGATGACAAGAAAAACGGTTATTCCCAGCAAGAGCGTGTACAGCGCGGCCAATCGCGACGATAAAGAGCGTTTCATCGCCTATTGGGCCAGGCCGTAGCCGACGCCGCGCACGGTTCGGAAAAATGACGGATTGTCGGGACGGTCGATCTTTGCGCGCAGATATGAAATGTACGTCTCGACGATGTTGGGGCCGCCTTCGAAATCATGGCCCCAAACGAGCTCGAGCAAATGATCTTTGCTGAAAACGCGGCGTGGCTCGCGCATGAACACCGAGAGCAAATCGAATTCTCGCTGCGTGAGGTCGAGGCGGTCGCGCTCGCGCCAAGCCTCCCGCGTGTCGGGATTGATGGCGACGTCGTGCCAACGCAAGACTTGCTCTTCAATGAGCTGTGGGCGTCGCAACTTTGCCTGCAAGCGTGCAATCAGCTCTTCGAATACGAACGGCTTCACTAAATAGTCGTCCGCGCCGGCGCCCAGCGTCGCTACTTTATCGGAGGTGTCGCCTTTTGCGGTGAGCATCAGAATTGGCGCCTGCGTGATTTCGCGCAGCTTGGGCAACAGCGCCAGCCCGTCGATCTTCGGCATCATGACGTCCAGCACGATCGCTTCGGGATCCCACTCGCGCACGAGCAGCAGCGCGGCCGCTCCATCCGCCGCAGTCCTGACGACAAAACCTTCGCGGGAGAGGCCGAGTTCGAGCATCTCGCGGACGAAGCGGTCATCGTCGACCACCGCTACGCGAGTCGGTTGCATATCGGGCATGTATTACTGATGGTCGGCGCTCACCCTTAGAGGCGCCTGAACTAAGCGGCCCTGACTGCCTTCCAGCGCGTGTGGCGCTGGCCCGCCACGACCGCAGCCGACTCAATGGCCTCCAGCGGATACGCCACCAGGCCGATCCCGCGCTCCGCAAGCGCTTGGTAGGTGGCGTCATCGGGGAGCCAATGGGCGAACAAATGGACTTCCGGTGCCTCTGCCGCCGCTGCGACCATCGACAGCACGTCGGCCAGCGAGCATGTACCGCGTTCGATGAGTTTATCGCTCACGGCAGAGCGGAATTGCCCCGCATTCCAGCCGGCCACGAGCACCAGCAGCCGCCGCAACGATTCGGGCGAGCTCCCCTCGAAATCCACCGCGGCCGCGCGAACCGACTTCGCCAGGGCGGGGTCGACGCGCGCGTGCAGCATCGCGGGGGTGACCTTGGCCGCCTCGCCGCTTTCTAGTATCGCTCCCGCGCCGATCATGTATTCCATGCACCCGAGTGTGCGGCGGTCGTATGCCAACTGGCTGGCACACAGAAGGTTATAACATACTTGACTCAAGTACCTTAAAATGTTAGACTTGGGTATGGAACAATGCGCCGAATGTAAGCACCCCGAGTCCGAGCATACGCAGAGACACGCGAACACGCTACAGCGGCTAGACTCCCCAGAGGCTTCAGGTGTAACACTACACGTCGCCCGAGTCTGTGAAGTCTGCGAGCGTGAGGACCCGCACGGTCCTTGCTATCCGTCTGTGACGACATGAAAATCCCAAAGACCATGCAAGAGGCCGTCCACCAGTTCGCGGACCCTCAAGCCGCCCATGACTTTTTCGTTCAGCTCCGCTTCCCCAACGGCGTGGCTTGCCCGCGTATGGGCTGCGGATCGGCGGCTGTTGCCTATATGCCGAAAGTGCGCCGTTGGTACTGTAACGAGTGCAAGCGGCAGTTCTCGGCCAAGGTCGGGACGATCTTTGAGGATTCACCGATTGGTCTCCACAAGTGGCTGCCCGCTATTTGGCTTATCG
>JAAXMC010000021.1 GCA_013036315.1 Vulcanimicrobiota bacterium | reverse complement strand
CAGCACGTACGTTTCGCGCGGCAAGCGCCGAACCGCCGCCGCGAAGTCATCATAGGATCGAACGGCGTTCAGGTTGCGCTCCTCCAAAAAATACCCGGTATCGGTGAGATGGACGTGGCAATCCGCAAACGCCGGCAAGACGGTGGCGCCCTGAAGATCGACCGCCTCCACGCCCGCACCGGCATCGAAAGGATCGAGCGACGCGATCTTTTCGCCGTCGATTATCAAACCCTGATGCCGCGAATACGTTCTGCGCTGCGGATCGTACGAGTAGACGCGCGCGTTACGGAGTTTTAACAATCGATCGCGCGCCGAGCCAAGCGGCCAAATCCGTCTTACGGTCCACGTATTCGCCGCTACGCAGTTCGGATCGAAGTTCGCCGAACGTACCATACGCTTCGGCAAACGCGTCGTGCTTGTGAATCGATTCGTAATTCACTTGCGAGGCGCTGACGAACGTGTCGTCCGCAAAATCCGCGTACATTTCAAGCGCGCCCGCGAGGATGCCGCGCACGACGTCTTCAACGAATTTCGGATTGTGATGCGCTTTGTTGACGACGAAAAATTCATCCGGACGCTTGAGGAGATCGTAGGTTTCGCTCGACATCGCATTTTCAACGATCTCGACCAGATCTTCGGCGGCAGGCGTCTCCTCGGAGAGGGCGCCGATCAGCACGCTGCCGCGCCCGCGCTGATTGTGCGTGGCAGCCGGCAGCGCTTCCAATGCGCGGCGCGCATCCGCTTCGGAAAAACCGGCGTCGCGTAAATCGTTGAAGCTCGCTTCGCGCACCATCGCCTGCGCGCACGGACATGCCGTCATGCCTTCGGCCTCGACCCCGATCGCGCGGCGCGCACCCTCGCGATCCGCGTGCGCGATGCCGATCAGCACGTACGTTTCTTCGCCGCGCTTTCCGCTGACCGGCGTCCAGCGCTCCAAAGCGAATTCAGCGCGCAAACGCACTTCGGCGCGAATCGCGCGCTGTGACTGTACGATCTCACGCGCGATCGCCTCGACCAGATTTTCGATCCGGGCGGGCGCATCGGACCGCGCGAGCACTTCCAGGGCCGCCTCTTCGAGTATTTCGTTGAACCGGGACATGTGCACGCCGGATTTATGCGGCGTGAGATCCGCGAGCATCGTGAACTCGCCGTTGAAGACTTGCTCGCGGCCGGCGACATTCAAACGCACGATACGCTTGACGCGGGAAACGCCGACGCGATCGAGGGAGAGGCGCACTTCAGGCGTCTCTTCCTGGCGGTTTGCATCAAAATGCAGCGAGCGCGCACGGCGCCGGACGCCGTTCGACTTCAAGGCGGCAGCGAGGTTGGCGAATTGCGGCGCGATTTCGGCCAGCGGCACGAGATTGTACGGCCGGTGCGGGAGCTGCGGATGAACGTAGCCTTCCGCGGCCAGCAGATCGATGTCGATCGCGCGCGCGGCGAGGCGCCGTTTGCCCGGGCGGCCGACCGCGACTTCTACGCCGCGTGTAAATTCTTCGAACCCGTCGCGATCGAGTGCCGTCTCCAGTTCGGCCGCAACATTTAAGAAGGGCGGCCCCTCCGCACCCTCCGCGGGGGCGCTTTCGAAAAACGACGAAACCGCCACGACGCGGCTTTTGCGCCGGAGCCGCTGCAAGGCCGCCAGAATATTGGCCTGCCGGTCGCCGAGATTCGAGCCGATACCCACATGAACGCGCACGCTACAGTACTTAGGGACCAGGAGAGTAATCGCATGCACGACGGACGCAACGTTGCCCCAACCGAACGCGGGGAAATCTGCGCGTCGTAGCCGGCTGCGGCCCCGCGCTGCTCTTTGACTCACCCATTCACGTTTTCAGGGCCGAAACGCCGCAAGATACATGGAAGGCTCTGGACGCGGCTGACAGCGCCCTAGCGGCAGGCTATTACGTCGCGGGCTTTCTTGCATACGACTCTTCGCCGCTGCTCGCGCTAGGTGTCTACGACGCGCCGCAAACGGTGTCACTCGAAGGACAGTCCGGCGATTTCACGATGGGGCCGCCGGCGCCGCGCATTTCGAGAACGCAATACGATAACGCAATTCAGGCAATACAATCCGCAATTCGCGATGGCGACGTCTACCAAGTAAACTATACGCTGCCGTTCGACTTCGCGTTCTCCGGCGATCCGTTCGACGCGTACCGGCTGCTCGTGAAAACGAGCCAAGCAAGCTATTGCGCATACGTCGACGACGGCGAGCGCGCCATCCTTTCCCTGTCGCCCGAGCTGTTCTTACGCTTTGACCGCGGGCGGCTCACCACCAAGCCGATGAAGGGCACGGCGCCGTTGAATGCGACCGGCGAGTTGGCCAACGAGAAAAATCGCGCGGAGCATCTGATGATCGTCGACCTGCTGCGCAACGATCTTCACCGGATCTGCACGGATGTCACAGTAGACGAGCTCTTTTGCATCGAGACCTATCCGACGTTCGCGACGATGACCTCCACGATCTCCGGAAACCTCGACTTGCGCGTTTCGCTCGCGGAGATCGTGCGCGCGACCTTCCCCTGCGGAAGCGTGACCGGCGCGCCCAAGCGTTCCGCGATGGCGCATATCGCGCGGTTCGAGCCGAATCCGCGCGAGGTGTACACGGGGAGCATCGGCTATCTGACGCCGCAGCGCACCGGCTGGTGGAACGTCGCCATTCGCACGCTGCAGATCGATCGCACGGGCGGCAGCGGACGGCTCGATGCCGGCGGCGGAATCGTTAGCGATTCGGTTGCCGAAAACGAATGGCGCGAAGCGCTGCTGAAGACCGCTTTCGTTCGCCCTGCAATCGAACCGTTCAAGTGTTTGGAAACGCTGCGCTGCGGCCCCGAACCCAGTGACGTCGCCGCGCACCTCGACCGGCTGCGCGCGACCGCGGAGCGTTTTTGCATTCACTTCGACCACGCGGGATTGCGCGGACGCGTCGCGTCTTTGAATGCGCGCCCCGAAACGGTTTTGGCCCGGATCTCCCTTGCGCTCGACGGAGAAGTAACGCTGCAATCCGAACCGCTGGGCATCGCGGAGAACATAACAATCTGCGTCTCGGAGACGCGGATAAAATCCGGCGACCCGATGCTCGCGCACAAAACGACGTGGCGGCCGGCGCACGACGCCGCCGCGGTGTTTGCACGCCGCTTAGGATGTTTCGATGCGCTCTTGCGAAACGAACGTGATGAGTTGACGGAAGGGTCTCGTACCAATCTCTTCTTGCGTATCGGCGGCGTCCTGTACACGCCGCCCTTGAGTTCGGGGCTGCTCCCGGGCATACTCCGCAACGAGCTCGTGTCACGCGGAGGAGCCGTCGAACGAGTTCTGTATGAAGCCGACCTGCGCGACGCGGATGAGATTTTCGTCGGCAACTCCGCGCGCGGATTATTGAAAGCCCACCTGGTGAGCGAGCGCAACCGTGTCTGACGACTCGCTTTATCCGTATATCCTTCAGCCAAAACTGGCGCCCGCAATTTGGGGCGGCGACGATTTGGTAAAAGATTTCGGGAAAGACGGCGATCCCGGCGTGAAAATCGGCGAGAGTTGGGAGTGCTGGGACGAAAACCCCGTCATGAATGGGCCGCTTGCGGGCCAAACCGTCGCGCAGCTGCGCGCGTCGCTCGGCTCGAAATTGCTCGCGGCGATCGATCCCGCGCGAATTTTTCCAATCCTTACGAAGATCATCGACGCCTGCGACTCGCTTTCGGTGCAAGTGCACCCGGGCGACGCATATGCGCAGCGCGTCGAGCATCAGCCCAACGGTAAGACCGAGTGCTGGTACGTGCTGCGCGCCGCGCCGGACGCGCAACTGGTCATGGGCTGGACGCGCGACACGACGCGCGCGGAATACGAACGGCGCGTCGCCGACGGATCGCTCGGCGAGATCTTGCGGCACGTGCCGGTCAAAGCCGGCGACGCTTTTTATATTCCGGCGGGTCTGTTGCACGCGATTGGCGCGGGCATCGTGATCTTCGAGACGCAGCAAGCCAGCGATCTCACCTATCGTATTTTCGATTGGAACCGGCTCGGGCCCGACGGAAAGCCACGCCCGCTGCACGTGCAGAAAGCGGCCGACGTGTTAAATTATGCAGCCGGCACGTCGAACGCGCTCTCCGAGCTCGCATATGCGTACGAAGGGTTCCAGCGCACCGCGTTGATTGCCGATTCGCACTTTGTGGTCGAGCGCGTCATCGCCACGGAAACTCCGGCTGCGATGGGAACGCACGACCGGCCGCTCATCGTCATGACGCTCGAGGACGAACTCGAGCTCGTCTGCGATGGGGGAGCGGCCCATTTGCACCGCTATCAAACCGCGCTGATCCCAGCGGCCGCGCAAAACGTGCGCATCTGCGGAGGGGGCCCGGCATCACCGTTCATGCTCGTAACTCCGCCCGCATCGGCTGAAGGTATCAACAAACGTCTGCACGATGCGGGCGTCGCGCAGCCGGTGATCGAGCAGTTTCTCGCGCAGTTCCGAACGGCTAGCTGAAGCGCCGTATTCGCGCGCGCAGCTCTTCTCCGGCATCAAGCGCGTCTTGCGGAACCAGCGGACGCGGATCCGGCTTTAGCCGCGCGATATCCCACCGTTGTTCGGGCTGCGTTCCGAAGTAACCGTCGCGGAGAGCCGCTTCTGCGTGCGTCATGATGTGATCCGCATCGATCGGAACCCCGTAATACGCAGCAAGCCTGGCAGCAACGCGGCACAGCGCGTCGACCAGCTCATCGGTGAGCGGGTAGGGACCGAAATCGTCGGGTTTTGAGTCCTGCATGCCCATCACCGAAATCCCGAGCGCGAACGAGTTGCGTTTGCGGGTATGCGCGGCATAGGGCTCGCCGTGCGAATCGTAAACGCTGCGCATATTCTCGCGCACGTCGTGCGTGTTGACGACCATGATTTGCTCTGCATCTAGCGCGACACAAAAATGGTAGGCCGGAAACACTTCGTGATAATCGTGCGCCGACCAATGGATGTAGATGTTATCGATCCGCCCCTTCGGCAAATCGGGTTGCCACTCGGCAACGGGCCACGAAGGGTAATGCATGCTGACCGAGGATTGCGCGCGAGTATCGCGCAAACCCGCTATGCGATGATCGGCAATTCTTCTGCGCCGGTGCGCTGGCGCGACGGCCTTGCTCCGGGACACGAGCGGCGCGGAAGCGAGCTGCTGATCGGCGGTGTTCCCGCGAGCGAACTGGCGGCAGCGTACGGTACCCCGCTGCTCGCGATCGACTACGATGTTTTCGATGCGGCGATCGCGCGTTTTCTGCAAGCGTGCGCGCCGCATTCAATCGAAATCGCGTTTGCGGGAAAAGCGCTTTTGCTGGTCGCGCTCGCCCGCCATCTGAAACATACGCCGCTGCACCTGGACGTCTGCTCGCTCGGCGAGCTCGCGGCCGCGGAACGAGCCGCATTTCCGCCGGACCGGATCGGGTTTCACGGCTGCGGAAAAACGGATGAAGAGCTCGACGCAGCCGCCGAGGGCCGCGTCGCGCGCGTCATCGTCGACAATCTGGAAGAACTGCGCCGCCTGGCAGCTCGCGCGGGCGCCGCGCCGGTTCCGGTTCTCTTGCGAATCAATCCGGGCATCGAAGCGCATACGCATGAGTTCGTGCGCACCGGCGGCGGCAATACCAAATTCGGATTCGATACCGACGGTCTGGCTGGCGCGCTTGACGTCCTCGGTCAATCGCCCGGTTTACGTTTCGAAGGTTTGCACGCGCACATCGGCTCGCAGATATACGACCGGAAAGCGTTCGTTGAAAATACGCGCGTGTTGATGGAGCGCGCCGCCCACGCGGCGGCAGCTGGTTTCATAAGCGAGCGCATCGTCGTCGGCGGCGGCTTCGGCGTTCGCATGCGCCCGGACGATCCCGACGAGCCGGCCGTCGAGGAAACGATCTCAGAGATTGCGCGAATCGCCGCACAAGAGAGTAAGCGCCGGAATTTGCCGCCGCCGCAGATCGGCATCGAGCCGGGCCGCGCGCTGATCGCCGAGGCCGGCACGACGCTGTACCGCGTCATGTCCGCCAAGCGCGAATTCGGCAAACCGTTCGCGATCGTGGATGGCGGCGTGTACGAAAACCCGCGTCCCGCACTCTATGGTGCCTATCACCACGCCTATGCAGCGCGCGAAGATGCGCAGCTCGTTGAAACCATCGTGTGCGGCCGCTCCTGCGAAAACGACCAGCTGGGCACGGCGCGTTTGCCATCGGATTTGGCGGAAGGCGAGCTCGTCGCCATGTGCACGACCGGGGCGTATACTTACAGCATGGCCGGAAATTATAACCGCTTCGCGCGCCCCGCAGTCGTCGCGGTGCGCGGCGGCACGCACACCCTCATCGCGCGGCGCGAAACGATCGATGACGTCCTAAGGAACGACTGCGATGAATAGCCCTCGACTACGCTCGGGCGCCCTTCGACTGGCGTTCGCAAAGCGAACGCCGCTCAGGATGACAGCGTTATCTCTCGCATTTTTACTTGCGTTCACTCCACTGCGTGTCGTTGCGGCCGATATGTCGTCCGTTGCGACGCTTGCAAAACCCGCCCCCGGCGGCGTGGCGTGGAAACCCTCGCAGATCGCAGCGCTGCATCGCGCGATCGACAAGCTGCTCGCCGCTCCGACGCTGCGGGGCGCGCAGGTCGGTTTCGTGGCAATCGACACCGTCCGCAAGCCCGTGCTTTACTCGAGAAACCCCGATCAAGAATTCATGCCGGCCTCGAACTTTAAGCTGCTGGTAGGATCGGCCGCGCTGCAGCTCTTGGGAGCGGGCTTCACCTTCACGACGACGGTCGCCGCGGACGCTCCGCCGGGATCGGACGGAACGATTACGGGCAACCTGTACCTTCGCGGCGGCGGCGATGCGTTGCTCAGCGTGAAGGACCTCGACGACGCCGCCGCATCGCTAACCGGCCAAGGCGTATTGGACGTCTCGGGCGAGGTCGTTACCGACGCATCGCATTTTGACGCTCAGCGCTACGGCTTCGGCTGGTCCTGGGACGACTTTCCCTATTATTATGCGCCCGTTGTCAGCGCGCTCGAACTCGACGACGGCGTCATACACATGTTTTTCTTACCGGGTCCGAGGCCGGGGACTCGCGCTAGTATACGCCTCGCACCGCGAAGCGACACGTTCGGGATCATAAACAATTTAACGACCGGACCGGCGCAATCAAAGGATACCTCGGAACTCGTGAGGCCGTGGGATAATCCAAAAACAATTGAAGTGACCGGCAGCTACCCGCTGGATGACAAAGAGTCGGGCGACGTGCGCCCGAGCGTGCCCGACCCGGAAAGTTATGCGCGCGATATTTTTGCGCGCGCGCTCTTCGCGCATGGCGTTGCGTTCAGTGGAGCGACCTCCAGTGGCAAGATGCCTGCGAGCGCGACGGCCCTTTGGATAAAACGTTCCGAAGCAATGCCGCTGCTGCTCGCCGATTTTTGGTATTCAAGCGACAACTTAATGGGCGAACTCTTTTTGAAAGAGCTCGGCGTTCACTTCGGCGGCGAGCCGGGCACGGTTGCAAACGGAGTCGCCGCTGAAAATCAGTATCTGCGATCGATCGGCGTCGATCCGGCGACGGTCAGCATTTCGGACGGCTCGGGCCTCTCGCAGTACGATCGCATTACGCCACGCGATTTGGTGAGAATTTTGCAAAGCGATTGGAACGGGCCCAATCGCGACACCGTACTCGACGCACTGCCCGTCGCAGGAGTGCGCGGCACGCTCAAGAGCGCCTATAAAGGAACGGCCGCCGAAAACAACGTCTTCGCAAAAACCGGCAGCATCAGCCACGTGCGCACGATCTCGGGCTTCGTGAAAACGAAGACGCACGGCCCGGTCACGTTCTCGTTCATGATCAACCAATGGATGGGCGAAAGTCAGCCGCACGGCGCAGCCGATCTGGCAACCGTGCGCGGGGCCGTCCTCGCCGCGATCGCGTCGCAGTAGCTATGCTGGGGGCGCATTTCGAAAGCGAGATCCGCGAGCAGCCCGACGTCTGGCGCGCGATCGCAGCTTCCGATAAAGCGCAAACGCTGGCGCACGCTATTCGCGAACGGGACGTCGTGCTGCTCGGCAGCGGCAGCTCGCTCTTCATGGCGCAGCTCGGCGCGCTCGCGCTGCGGCGGCGCGGCATTCGCGCGCACGCGCTGGCGGCGACCGAAGCTCCGCTCGACAACGTCGCCTATCGAAATGCCGCCGTGATCGCCTGCTCGCAGAGCGGCCGGTCGGGCGACCTGCTGGAAGCGCTCGACGTTCTGCAGCCCAAAGATTTGATCGCGATCACCAATACCGCCGATTCCGAACTGGGCCGGCGAGCGAATCTTACGATCGACCTGGGCGCCGGGCCCGAGGTCGCCGTTCCGGCCAGCAAGAGCGTCACCGCCACCGCCGCGATCTTGCTGTGGGCCGCCGGCCTGATGGCGGGCACGCATTCCCGCAGCGCCGAGAGCTTGACGGAAACCGCCGAAGACGTTCGCAGCTGGCTCGACGGTCCCGGCGTCGAGGCCGTTCACGAGGCCGCCGCGCGGATAGCGCGGCGCCGCAGCGTCGTGATCGTCGCCGCCGGTTACGGAATTCCGGTGGCCCACGAATTCGCGCTGAAGTTAAAGGAAGCCAGCTACATCCACGCGGAGGGCTTTTCGGCGGGCGAGTTCCGCCACGGCAGCGCCGCGATGCTCGATGCGACCTGCGCGATCATCGGCATAGTTGACGACGTCGCGCGCAACATCGTCAACGGCCCGATGATGGAGGCTGCACAGGCGGAGAGCTTGCGCTACGTCATCGGCGGCCACATCGGCGATATTCCCCTGCTCGGTCCGGTTGTCGGGGTGGCCTTTAACACGCTCGCGTGGCTGGTGGCGGCCCAGATGATCGCGCTCCACGTGGGCAGAGCCCGCTACGTGGAGAGCGACGCGCCGCGGGGTCTGGCCAAGACCCTAGAAGAGGCTTCGTCCCGCAGGACTTAGGGCTCTTAACCCGGCATTAATGAAGAAGCGAACGCGCGTGGGACCACGCCGGTCGCTTTTCTTTTGATGTGAGGGCCAAACCGCAGCGGGATGCACAGGAGCAACGCAGCGTGGGCGGCCCGGATTGAAAGGCGCACGCACAATGAGACATTTCCTTACCTGTCCGCGCATTTTTGCGATGATTTTGACGATCGCGTTCGGCGCCGGCATCATCATGCCCATGCCGGCCTTGGCGGAGACCACCGGTACGATCAGCGGCACGGTTTCCGATGCCGTAACCGGCGCGCCGATTGCAAATGCGTCCGTCGCGGCAGCCTCACCCAGCGGCTCGCGCACGACCACCAGCGACACACACGGATTCTATACGCTGCAGGCGCTTTTGCCGGACACCTACACCGTGTCGGTAAATGCCACCGGCTACGAACCGTTGTCTGTTCCGGGCGTCACGGTACAGCAGGACCTTACGACCGCTGAAAATCTCCATATGGCTACGGCGCTGAAAACGATTGCATCGGTTACGTCACGCGCGGCCGGCAATCTGGTTCAGCCGAACGTGACCTCGGACGTCTACAACGTCTCCGGCGCGCAACTCAATGCGATCGCCGGCGGCAACGACCTGCACAAGACGCTGTACCAATACGTCGCTGCGATCCCCGGCGTGACGGGAAGCGGCTTCCCGGCGCAGCCCAGAATTCACGGCGGCTCCGCGGCCGACATCGCCTATGAATTCGACGGCATTCCGATCAACGAGCGCATCACGGGACTGTTTACGACGAACCTTTCAAACGTCGGCATCGGAAACGTTGAGGTTTTCACCGGCGGCCTCGACGCCAAACAGGCAGCGAGCGGCCTCGGTATCATTAACACCGTGGTCAAGACGGGCACGTATCCGGCCGTATCGCGCTTCTCGTACGGAACGACCACGCAGTACAGCAACCAATTCTATACCGCCGAAATCGGCGGCGCCACGCCCAATCACAAGTATTCCTGGTATTTCTCGCTCGACAAAACCAATTCGCTGAACCAGTGGGTTGGCGGCGCG
>JAAXMC010000020.1 GCA_013036315.1 Vulcanimicrobiota bacterium | reverse complement strand
CGGGCGAAAAAGCTGCTCGCTGGTCCAGCTGGTAAGATCGTAGACATCGACCCGTAATGCGGGCCTCGGCAAGCTCGGCCGCCCTTCGACTTCGCGTTTCGCTAAAGGCGAAACGCTACGCTCAGGATGACAAAAGGGTGCGAACGCCCTCGCAATGACACAGCGCTAGACGGTAATAACCACTTTCGCGCGGGCGTGGCCTGTGTCTACATAGCGCATGGCTTCGGCGGTTTGTTCTAACGGATAGCGTCGATCGATGGCCGGAGCGAGTTTTCCGGTTGCCATCATTTCAGCGAGTGTGGCGAGGTCCGCTTGGTTCACCTTGGCGATGTAGGTCACAAACGCTTGGTTGCCCGAGCGCGACAAAAGCATCGGTATGAGCATGTGTTTTATCAGGCCGAGCGTCGTCATGTTGTGGGGACCGCCGGCGATCACGCAGATGCCGCTCGGGGTTAAGATGCGGCGGTAATCGGAGAACGCGTGACTGCCGGCGCAGTCGAAAATGATGTCGTAGGTTTGTGTTTCCTTGGTGAAATCAACTTGCGTGTAATCGATGACGCGGTCGGTACCGAGCGATCGGGCCGCTTCCACGTTGTGCGTGCTGCATACGGCGGTTACGCCGGCGCCAAGCGCTTTGGCGATCTGCACGGCGAAGGTTCCGACGCCGCCCGATGCGCCGTTGATCAACACGCGCTGGCCGGGTTGGAGATGTCCCTTGTCGCGAAAACCTTGTAGTACGGTCAGCCCGCAGACCGGCGTAGCTGCGGCTTGTTCGAAGGTCACGTTATCGGGCTTCGCCACCAACCGCATTTCGGTTGTGCACGCGTACTCGGCGAACGCGCCCCGGCATACACCGAAGACCTCATCGCCCGGTTTGAATTGGGTGACGTTTTTGCCGACGGCTTCGACTTTGCCGGCGACGTCGTTTCCGGGCCGCATTTTTGGCTTGCGTAATCCGACCATGAAGCGAAGCGCGACGGGGCGGCCACTCATGAAGCGCCAGTCGGGTGCGTTGATCGAAGCGGCCCGCACTTTTATGAGCACTTCATTGTCGGCGGGCGCCGGTTTTTCGATCTCGACGCATTGCAATACGTCGGCCGAGCCGTAGCCGGAATAGACGATCGCTTTCACTCTTTACAGAGTTACCAAAGCGAGCTAGGCGTTGTTTCGGTAGCCTGCGGGCCTCGACTACGCTCGGCCGTGGTTCGACAGGCTCACCATGACACCACTAGGTACGCCGCTCACCATGACAAAATGCAAGCCACCACACCACTTTAAACGGAGGCCCGCGGAGCGGGCCATCCTTTAGAGAGGCGCACCGCGCCAGCTATCAGTAGATAACCCCATGTCGCAGCGATCGGCTAGGGCCAGATACGCGGTCGTCTTCCTTTTGGCGCTCGTGTCGATCGTGGCGTGGCTGCCGGACCTGCGGCGCGATTTCGGCCATCCGCTCGGGAATGCGGACATGGACATCAATTACAACGGGGTCGTGACTGCAGCCGGACCGCTGGCCGCCGCCGCCGGCGTGAAAGCCGGTGATCGCATCGACCTTTCCGGCAAGACCCTCGCGCAGCGCGATCCCGCGATGTTCCCTCTAACGCCGGACCCCGGCGAGCCGATTGCGGTGCCGTTGAGTTCGCACGGCCGCTCCTACACGGCTCACATCAAATCGACGCCCGAAGTTCCGAACGTGCCGGTAATCGTGCTGCGGCAGCTCGGTGCGTTGCTGATGCTGATTCTGGGAGCGTTTTTGGTGTTAAAGCGACCGAACAAAGCAACGTGGGCGTTCTTTATTTTTTCATTGAACGGCGGCGCGCCGATCAACGATTTCATTTTGATGGGCCCGAGTTGGTGGGTTCCCATCGCGCAATTGTGGTCCACCATCCTCACGTTGGCGCCGCCCTTTTTCGGCGCGGTCTTTGCGCTGCATTTGCTTCACGATGGTTCGCTGCCGGTTTGGCGCCGGCGGCTTGAGTGGGCGACCTACGCGGTGATGCTCGCGACGGTCGCATGCGGCCTCACCGAAGTTGTGCTTTTTATTTACTTCGGGATCAATTGGGGCCAGGGCCTATTTATCTCCATCGCGCTGACGTTGCTAGCGTACGTGAGCATACCGGCAATTCTGATGGCAACCTACGCGGAGAGCGACGTCGCCACGCGCGAGCGCTTGCGCTGGGTGATTTGGGCATTTTCGATTGGCGCGCTCGCGGCGGTTGCGGATTACCTCGGCACGCAGGGCAATCTCGGGCTGTACCCGACGACGTATCTCGAGCACTCACTGCTGACGCTTATGTATACGCTGCTGCCCGCGGCGGCTGTGCTCTACACGATTCTCAAGCACCGGATCATCGACGTGAACGTGGCGATCAGCCGCGCGGTGGTGTACGGAGTGATTTCGACGGTCGTGGTAGGCCTTTTTGCGCTGGTCGATCTGTTTTTCTCGCACGCGCTTTCGTCGGCGCGCATCGGCTTGATTGCGGATATGGGGCTGGCGTTGGTGCTCGGGTTTTCTTTTAACGCATTTCACGCGCGCGTCGATCGCTTTATGGACTGGCTGTTCTTTCGCGCGCGGCATCGCGCGGAGGAGCATATCGCGGCGGTCGCGTCGGCGATTCCGTATGCGCGCACGGAGGAGCACGTCAATCGGCTACTGATCGACGAGCCGGTGCGCGCATTCGGTTTGGCCGAGGGTGTGCTGATGCGCGTGCAATCCGATGGGGCGCTGCAGTTCGTGCATAGTGCGGGCAGAAGGGACGCCGACGCGCCGACCGACGATCCGGAATCGCTGGTTGCGATTTTGCGCGCGCAGCGCAAGCCGTGGCGTTTGAGCGAACAGCACATGGCGCTCGCCGTGCCGATCTTTTCCGACGCCGAGTTAGAAGCAATTGCGTTTTTCGCGCCCCATTCCAACGGCACCGACATCGATAGTGACGAGCTTTCTTTAATCGAACGCTCGGCCAACGCGGCGGGCGGCGCGTATGCGCGCTTTAAGGCTTTGGCTTTGCGAGAACGCGTGGCGCAGCTGGAGGCAGAGCTGCAGGCGGTAGTCCCGGCTTCTTAAGAACTGGCTGGGCTAAGCTTGACTAACGAAACTAATCCCCTAGACTAAGAGCATGACGCGCACGCACATCCCCCAGGTTAAGATGGAAATGCTGGAGCCGCCAAAGCGCGAGCTTGGATATGACGAAGGGCTTCCTTTCTGGATCGCGCCTGATTTTGACACGTTCGTGCCAGACGAAGTCAAAGGACTTGCCGACCGGCCATAGGCTTGTCACGTAGTGGACGCGTCAAGCGTAACTATTGGTGAGGGATCCATATATGCTTTTACCGCTTATTCTAGCCGCAACAGTCTCGGCCACGCCGGCTCCGCCTTCGCTAGCTTCGTTACGCGTGATCGCCAACGTTCGTTCCACGCCGTTATGTTCGGTGATGCGCACGCGGGTCGCACCCGCGATCACCGCGCTCTTGGAAAATGACGCGACGCTCGATCAGGCTCCGCGGGGATTTGACCAGATGTACCGGAACGCGCTGCTGAGTCCGCCGTCGGGTTGGGGTGATCCGGGCGCCAGAGGGTTCATCAACATGGGGAACCTTGAGTCGCTCATTGGGCCGCTTGTGCAGAACCTCAAGAAAATAGACGACGCGCTAGCCGATAAAAGTTTTACCGAACCGCGGCTCGCCGCCATAAAGAGTGAACTCGGAGCGGTCGAAGCGCAGCAAAAGGCGGCGCTCAACGTCATCAGCGGCTACGATGCAACCGCACTCACGTGGGATGTGCTGACCTTAGGGCAGACAAGTCTCGCGGCGTCGCAACCCAGCCCGCGCATAGCTGGGCAATTCGATAGCGCCGGGTTCTTTGGCGGCTCGGCAACTCAAGATGTGCGAACGCTGCAAGGCCCGCGATCAACGCCCGGGCGTTTCGATATCTCGCTCGCGTATAATCCGTACGAGCATTTTGCGCAATCGATCATCGATTCTCGCGCGCAAGGCGCGAGCGCGGAATCCGCGGCCGCGTCGACAATAGCGCCGATTGTTGAAGCTTGCCACACGTAGTTTAACGCGGGCCTCGACAAGCTCGGCCGTGGTTCGACTGGGGCGCCTAACGGCGCCCGCTCACCATGACACATGTTGAAAGGCGCCCGCTCACCATGACACTATAATCGCCGTCGCACTCCCAGCAACGCGTGCAACGCATGCAACGCTTAGCGTGACACTTTAAACGGAGGCCCGCGGTAGCGGGACATCCTTTGAGAGGCAGCATGCCATGACATTAGGGCGGACGCGACGAACGCCTTTTTCGTGCGGGGCGTGGCATATGGTCTGTTCGTCCTATGGGCATGCGTGGCTGCCTCTACGTATACTGTTGCCGCGCAAAGCCAAGAACCCGGCACGATTATCGTCACGGTCACCGACGCGGCTACTCAGAAGCCGATCGATAATGCGCAGGTTTTTCTTCTAGGCGGAGACACGCCGGAAAGCTCGCTGACCAACCTCAAAGGCTTGCTGATCTTCAGCGGAATCCAACCGGGCTCGTATCGCGTGCGCGTCGACGCCGGCGGCTACCAGCAAACGAATACTGCAGTCGACGTCTATGAGGGGCAGCGCGTTCACGTTAACGTTTCCCTGGCGCTCGCCGAGACTTTGAAAACGATCGCGTCGGTCGTTTCGAAGGGGTCGGTCGTGAGTGTGAATGTTGAAGATGCGAATGCGCAAAGCGCACAGCGGCGGGTTTCACAAACCCTTTCCGACGCTCTGAATAAGCTCGCCGGAGTTAGCGTCGACGACCAGCTCTACGGCGCCGGTTCCGCGTTCAATGTTTCCTTGCGCGGCGCAGATGCATCGCAGACCGCATATAATATCGACGGCGTTCGCATCAACGGAGCTGCGGCGCAAGCTATTGGCGGCATGCAAGACCTTTTCAGCGGTGCGTCAGTAAATTTTGCACCGAGCGCGGGAGGAAGCGCTGGAAGCATAAACTTCGTTACGCTGCAACCTTCGAAAATATGGAATTACAATTTCACCGGCGTGATCGGAAACTATTCGAAAACGCTAGGCACATGGTGGGCAACCGGCGGTTTCGGCAAAGTCGCGATGGCTTTCGAGCATACGGGAGGCGGCCAAGTCGGGCCGCTCGACGGTATGTTCTACCAAGACCAGACGGGTTCGGCATACATGCATTCGGGCGGATTCGCGCGCGACGCCGATCTTTTCAAGGTGTCGCTAGCGCTCTCGCCGGCCTCGACGTTTAAGTACTCGGTCTTGGCAGGCGCGTTTAATTCATCGTATATCTGCGCGAACGCGACCGCGCTCTTGCCGTGCGGCTCCGGACCGAACAATAATCTACGCAGCGACAACATCTACCAAACGGTGGCATTTGGTTCGTTGCTTGGGCACGTACAGTTCAACTTGAACGCGAGTGCCGGCAGATTCAAGAACAACGACGCGGAGCCGAATCGCGCCGTCAACGGAGTCGTGATTCCACTTTATTCGACGTCAACGTTCCCG
>JAAXMC010000019.1 GCA_013036315.1 Vulcanimicrobiota bacterium | reverse complement strand
CGCGAGACAAACTGGCTGCTGCGGCCATGGCTCTTTTGATAACTCCATCCGGTACCAAACCGCAACGTCGCTCTTGTTCTCGATCTGAACCACGTCAGGAGCCGGCGTCGGCGGTCCCGATTGCGCGAGTCCGGGATGACGGATCGCAAGCGCAACCGCGATTGAAAACGCAACAGCAAAGAGCCTTCGTACCCAACGGTTCATGAATACCTCCTACGAGCGCCTTTGCGGCGAGCGTTTGAAGAACCTGTCCCGCACCGGTTTTTTCGGCGTATGCATCGTCCGATTAACCCTGATGTGCTGTCGTCAATAGGCGGCACTGCCCTGGTGAAGCTGCGGAGCGTTGTGCCGCCGAACTCGGCCACGGTCGCCGTAAAACTCGAGTGGCAAAATCCCACCGGCAGCATGAAGGACCGCATGGCCGTTTCCGCCATATCGCGCGCCGAAGAAGATGGCCGGCTCAAGCCCGGGGACACGGTTATCGAATACACCGGCGGCAGCACAGGAGCTTCGCTCGCCCTTGTATGCAGCGTCAAGCGCTATCCGCTGCACCTTGTAAGCTCGACTGTGTTCAGTAAAGAAAAATTGGATCACATGCGCGCTTATGGCGCGCAGCTGACCGTCCTCGAGCATGAGGGCATCTCCGAAAAAGTCTTTCGCGACATGATTGCAGTCGCTCGAGATCTAAGCCGGCAGCCAAAGACCTATTGGACGGATCAGCTTCACAACCCGGATATGGCTGACGGCTATCGGCCCATAGCGCAAGAACTATGGCACCAGACTAATTCGCACGTCGACGCCTTTGTGCAGATGGTCGGCACTTCGCACTCGATCCAAGGCGTGGCGCGCGGTCTGCGGGAGTACAATCCCAACTGCAAAATCGTCGCCGTAGAACCGGCAGAATCGGCGGTACTTTCGGGCGGGTCCTCCGGCGTGCACGGCATTGAGGGGGTCGGAATCGGATACGTTCCGCCACTGTGGAACCCGAAGCTCGTCGATCAGATCGTGCCGGTGCCTACGGGGCAGGCAAAGGCGATGGCGCGCCGCCTGGCCGAGGAAGAGGGATTGTTTGCGGGGACTTCGTCGGGCGCAAACGTGTGCGCCGCGATTCAGATCGCCCGGGAGCTCGGACCCGGCTCTACGGTAATTACACTTATGATTGATTCCGGCTTAAAGTATCTGAGTACCGATTTGTACGAGCGAACCGCTACTAGCCCTTAAGCAAGTCCAATTTCGCGAAGATAACGTCGACGTCGAAGATAAGCCACGGAACCGCCAAATGTTCGAAGCGATCGCCAACGCCATACATGTGCGGCTCGCCGGCAGAATGCGCGACGATTGTCCGTTTATCCGGATCGGCAACGAGGACTAATACACTTCCGGTTTGCAGATAGCGCTCGATCTTACGCCGGAGGTAGGCGAGATTATCTGACGGCGAGCGCACTTCGACCGCGATATCGGGCGCAAAAGGCGGTTCCTCGCGCTCCCTTTCCGGGATGGCGCGTAAGCGCTCAAGCGACACATATGCCACGTCGGGCACAAACGTCGTGTTCGTATCGTCGGCGCGCCCAATCTTGAAGCGCCATTCGGGGCCGACGAAGCCGCTATCCCCAACGAGATCCTCGATGACACGCCAAAGAGCGCCCTGAACGCCGGCGTGGCGAGCCTTTGGACTCACCTTGGGGTAAGCCCGGCCGTCGAGCAGCTCGATCTCGGGTTTATCCGACAGTATTGTTGCCATAGCGGATTCTCCACCGCATTCTATCACGACGGCGGACGGTTCTGGCAAGAGAAGAGGCTTTTTGAGCGTTAGCGGTTCTTCCAGAGATCGGAAACCGGCCGGTTTAGCGTCGGGATAAACCCGAGCAGCCGCACGAGAAGCAGAAGCGCGATGATGCCGGTGATAAGCACCGGCAGCGGCCACGGCGCCGTATGCAGCACCCACTCTTGGGCGAAAACGCCGAAGACGGCGATCAGCAGCCCGGCGTTCCACATTTTATCGCCTTCGTATCCGCGATAGAACATGCCGAAGACCGCCAAGGCGACGCCGGCGGCAACCATAACCGTAAGATAGTGAACGACGTCGGCGATAATCATGATCCCAAGTACTTCACGAACCAAGCCTCCCAGCGACGGTAGATGTCTTCGCTGCGCACCGGATCGCGCGGAAAGTGCCCGACGACCGGATAAATAACGAACTGCACGGGCGTCCCCGTTGCGCGAACGTCGTGATAAAACTCATACGCGAGCGGCGTCGGGACCCTGAAGTCGCCGGCGTCACTCATTATGAGTGTCGGCGTTCGCACGTTGGAAGCGTAGCTCAGGGGCGACTCGGCTTCGTAAAGATTGTACTCGGCCGGACTCGACCAGGGCGATCGGCCGATGAAAAGCGGCGAGAAATCCTTCGAGTCGCTCATCGCGTCGTACTGGACCCAATCGTTGACAGCTGCGCCGGAGACGGCGGCGCGCCAGCGGCGGTCGTTTCCGATCAGCCACGACGTCATGAGTCCGCCTTCACTCCAGCCCGAAACGCCGATGCGGTTGGTGTCGATTGGCGCAGTAGCCAGAACTTTGGCGAGCCCGGCTTCGATGTCGCGTCCCGGAACGCTCGTGATGTGCGGTACCGTGGTGGCGGCGTACCGCAGACCTAAGTTGTCGCTGCCGCGATAGTTCGGCTGGAAGACGAACCAGCCGTGCGCGGCCATCACTTGCACGAAGCCGGAATATGCGGTCGTCGATGCCGAGGTCGGCCCGCCGTGGATGTAAAGCACGAGCGGCGCTCGCCCGGCGCGTTTTGCGGACGCGGGCGGCGAGGTGAGCACGCCGTCGGCGGTCAGCCCATCGAAGGTGCGCCATACAATGGGACGCGTCACTCCCAGTTGGTAGCGCGCGATCCAGGCGTTGTAGTTTGTCAGGCGAACGGGCGAGCGCGCACCCGGCGCTAGCAGATACAACTCGGCGGGATGATCGGGCGCAGTCGCCGTGAACGCGATCGCTCCGTTCCTTGAAACACTTGACCCACCTGCGCCAAGATTGCCCAACGGCACCTTTGTTACGGCGCCGGTAGGTGTTACGCGAAAGAGGCGGCGCTGGGTGGCGTCATTGGCGGTGAGCAGCAGCGAACCGCCCGGCAGAAAAGACGCGCCTGCGACGTTGCGATCGAGCCGCACGGTCACAGGGTGCGGGTGCAGGCCATTTGCGTCCGCGAGCGCGATTTCGGTTTGCATGCGGCCGCGCGGATTTGCAAATGCAAAAGCAATCTGTCGGGAAAGCGCCCGCACGGGATCGGTTTGCGTGGTAGAGAGTTCCGGAAGCGCGGCGATCGCTCCGTTCGAGACGTTCACTCTTATGATCTGTTGCGACAAGAACCGGTTGGGGTGCCGGTCGCCGGTAATGCGCGTTACGAAGACGCTCTTGCCGTCGCGCGCGTAGGTGAAGCCGCCGCCGACTCTCCACGTGCCGCCGCCGATGCGCTGCGATTTTCCGCCCGAGGTCGCGATCTGGTAGAGATATTCGGGCGTGGGAGCGGCTTGGTCGGTCCAGGCCTCGTCGGTTACGTCGAACGCATCGTCATGGGCTTTTATCGCTTTCGCGTTCGGCGCTTCGATGTGCGCGCTGTACGCAAAGGCGCGCCCGTCGGGCCGCCAATCGAATCCATCTACACCCATTTTTTCGTGCGTGACTTGAAATGCTTCGCCGCCATTCATAGGTAGCACGAAGATCTGTGAAGTCTTTTCGGACGCGGGATCGTCGGGGTCGACTACGCCTTGCGCAACATAGGCCAACTGCGAACCATCGGGTGACCAGTCGATCTGTCCCAGGCCGGTCACGTCGTGAAGCAAGGTGCGAGCAGCGCGGGTGCGAGCATTGACGAGCACCAGGTCGGCCTTCGTGCGGTCTTTGTCGTAATCGTTGCGCCGCACGATGATGGCGATGTTCTTGCCATCGGGCGTTATTGCCGGCGAGGCGACGCTGACGGTTTTGCGAAGATCGGAAAGCTTCAGCGTGAGTGCGGGCGTTGTCGCTACTGCTAAGAACATCATTTCATCCACCGGTCGAACCAGCCGGCCCAAGCTCGAAGCGTTATCTCGCGTCCCACCGGATCGGTCGAGAAGTGGCCGTAACGTGGAAAGGCCGTGAATTTTACGGGCACCCCGCGGTCACGCAGCGCGTGGTAAAAGAAGTAGGCCTGCGAGACGGGAACGCGTTGGTCGCGCGTGTCGCTGAGGATCAGGGTCGGCGTTTTTACATTGTCGACGAACGTGATCGGCGACTCGGCGGCGTATGCCGCTCGGCCCGACGGGTTGAACGGCAGCACATTGAAAAAGGCTTGATTGAACGGCTCGTTGATATCGGAGAGCACGGCCTGTTGGTATTGGTCGGTGACGGCTGCGCCCATCACCGCGGCTCGCCAAAAATTCGCGTGACCGATGAGCCACGACGTTTGTAGACCGCCGCCGGACCAGCCCGAAACACCGAT
>JAAXMC010000018.1 GCA_013036315.1 Vulcanimicrobiota bacterium | reverse complement strand
AAAAACCACCCATTTGGGCGGTTCTTCTTTTGCTCTCCGGATGTTGGACTCGAACCAACGACCCGCTGATTAACAGTTAGCGCAAGAATGACAACTCGGGACGATTCGTGACCGGTTGCGACGAGACGGAATACTCTTTCATGCTCAAATCCGGCGTGATTGGAAGCGCTAGACGACACCGTCATCGTCCCGAGCCTCTCGCGATTGGGGTCAGCGATTGGGGTCAAGAAGCCTCATTATTCGGGGGTCGCCTACGGCGCACGTCCCTAAGCGGAATAGACTAGATGCGTCCGCGAGTCGGACGCGGACAACGCTTTCGTTCAACCGAGCTCCACTGTCCAGGTTTACTTAAAGTTTACGCTAGAAACGTCGAATACGCTGACAGTTCCTCGCCGTAGCTAAGAACATCGAAGCGGTAACCGGCTGCTCCAAGATTCGGCACCCCAGCTCGCAATCCGCGTGCAGGCCCAAGTGATGCGACGCGTTATGATACTTGGGACATCAAGGCGTCTGCTACGACTACCGCCGCCAATCCATAAATAACATGCGGAACGATGTCGCTGATCTGACTTGAGGTGGCGTTCTCTTTCGGCAGCCGCGACGGCAGCCGCGATGTCATCCGTGTCTTGGATGGAATCGCAATCGCCGCAGAGCGTTGGAGAACGGAGTACAACGAGATTCGACCGCATTCAGCCCTCGGTTATCGGACGCCAAGGGAGTTCGCTCAGCAGTCCGAATTTCAACCAACCCTCACAGCCGTTCGTGGCGTAACTTCCCAGCGCATGTCACATCCAAATACTCGGATTTGGAAAAATCCTGGTCCAAGTGCAACTGGTCGTCAGAGCAAACCCGCGGAAAGCGTCAAGGCAATACTGAGTCGCCTACGTGCCGCCGGGAGTCACTTTGGGTGCGCTCAGCAGACCATGCGTCCGACTTTGGCCGCAAAGGTGGAAGGGTCAATCAAGAACGTGGTCGTGATTGGGCCAGTGGGTGGACATCCAAGAAAAAGATTGTGTTCTATACGAACAGTTGGCTCGATGGTCACACGAATCATTCCATCTTTGTCGAACACTTGCACATCATAGTGAGATAGGTTTCGGTCGTTCCGTGCAAAGCGTCCCTGCGAGTTGAATAAATCGTTCGCCAAAACAAGAGCCAATACGCGAGCTGCCGGGAGGCTAACCTGGCTCGTCGGGGTTCCCACTTGAGCTGGACTTATAGTTTGAGCAGAGCCTTGGGTATTTAAGGCGTCACTACACGCGGCTAAGGAAGTGCCAACCCTAATACTGCCAGCCCCATAGGTTTCGATCGCCAAGGCCGACTTGGCATTAGCACGTAAACATGCGCGCGCAGCCGGCGTCGACGACTGTTGTATGAGACGCTGCGCGAAGAAGCCGTTGAATCGCTGCACCTGTTGCCCCACAGCCAAATCGTAATCGTGCAGCGGGACCGTTGGAGCGGCTGAAAACGTGGCCTGTTGGGCAAGACAAGGAGCAAACGTCAACGCCAACAGGCTAAACGTTAGGGTGCAAACGGGCAACCAGTACTTTCTCATCATGATGTCGCTCCGCATATAGGTCAGCATTTGTAGTTAGGGTCTGTTTTGTTGTTGTTTAAGTTAGTGCTCAAAGGCTGGTCCGGCGCTTGCCTGTTAAAATTTCCGTTCGAATCCTTCGCCGGGGGAGGCCAGGCGTACGTTTGTTGTACCGTTCCAAGTACGACCCAAATTGGTACGCCGTAATATTCGGCCGTATCCTCGTCCCCGGGCGAGAAGTGGTTATTAGTTGTCGAATCTAAGCTGTTGTCTTGCCAATTGCTAGCATCATAATCCGTGAAGGTTCCGCCGTCATCAAATCCCCAATGATCATGAACTATGGCATCCAAGTTGTAGCCTTGGATGTTAAGGCCGCTCGTGTCAACGCTTGAGTTACTGTTTGACGTCCACGTAAGTATGTAAGTATTCCCCGCTCCGTCATCGTATACTGCAGCGCCATATTCGTTGCCGCCCGCCTTGCCTGACTGAGTGTAAGCTTCAGCCAGAGCTTGTTTGGTCGCGTTTGCTGTGTTCGATCCGCAATTCGTCAACTGAGCAGTCCCCTTGCCTGGAACGGTCGGTCCAGTGCCGCCGCTTCCGCCCGTGCCGCCAGGTCCTCCCGGATATTGATAGGGATTGTAATTCGTATAGTGGCTGCCGGCGTAGTAGCAGTAAAGCGTGTGCGTAGACGAGTTATAGACTTCGTTATAGGCATTCGGGCAGTCGTTCCCGCCGTGGACAATAAGTTGCGGCTTAATACCCAAAGGCGGAACTCCATTGTCCGGCCCTACCGTCGGCGTGAAAGCCACGTATGTGGGCGACACTTGCCAAGGATCGAGTTTGCCGCTCCAATGCGAGGTGATATTGCGGATCGCATCTTTTGTCCGAACAAGAAGGAGGCAGTCTGGACAAACCGAGCGTTTCTGATCGACGTTGCCGTTCTTGAAGGCTCCGGGCTTTCTGCCCGCCAGCCACGTGTCGATGATCGGCGTGTCCATGAATGGAATCTGTTTTAGATCGATTGGCTGGCTTCCATAGGTGACGCTCATCCCCGCAACTGGAAATGCGTAGAGACGCCCAAAAGCACGCACCAAGAGCGCGGTGTTATTACGCACAAGCTGCGCATAGACCGGAAAATT
>JAAXMC010000017.1:1012-11894 GCA_013036315.1 Vulcanimicrobiota bacterium | reverse complement strand
CGTCGGCGTGCTTGCGCAATTCTTTGGCTTGGTCTTGCGTGAACGACGTTCCAAGCGCGGCCACGGCGTTTTCGAATCCGGCCTGGTGCAGCGCGATGCAGTCCAGATAGCCCTCGACGACGATCAGCGTGCGCTCGCGCGCGGCCGCCCGGCGCGCCACGTTGAGCGCGTACAGATGCCGGCCCTTTTCGTAGACCGGCGTGGTAGACGTGTTCAAGTATTTCGGCTCGACGTCGCTAAGCGCGCGGCCGCCGAAAGCGATCACCTCGCCGGTGGTCGCGTAGGTCGGCACCATCAAGCGGTCGCGATAGAAATCGTAGAAGCCGCGCTCGCCGCGCTTGAGGAGGCCGGCCTTAGCGGCCAGCGCCGGGTCGACGTTGTTGGCGTGCAGCTCGCAGAACCTATTCTTATGAAGCGGATTTACGATCCGGTCCACCATTTCATCGAGTTGGAGCCCGCCGAGGCTCGTTTGTTGGACACGCCCGCGCTTCAGCGCCTGCGCCGCCTGCGGCAGCTTGGCTTGGCGTACCTGGCCTTCCCATCCGCGGAACATTCGCGCTTCAGCCACGCGCTCGGCGCGCTCGCCGTCGGCTCACGCGCCTTCGACGAGCTGCTGCGCCACGGCCGCAAATTCTTTACAAACGAAGCCGACGTCGCTTATCAGCGGCGCCTGGTGCGTGCAGCGCTGATTTTGCACGACGTCGGCCACGGTCCGTTCAGCCATGCGTGCGAAGCGGTGCTCGGCGTTCGCCACGAAGACCGCACGCGCGCGATTTTGGCACGGCCCGAAATCCAAGCGCATCTTGCGGATATCGACGTCGACTCGCAGCACGTCGCGGATCTTATTCTGGGGCAAGCGCAATCCCAATTTCCCGTGCTGGCAGAGCTTGTAAGCGGACCCAATCTCGACGCCGACCGCATGGACTACTTGCAGCGCGACGCGTACTTTACGGGCGTCGCCGGCGGCAAATACGACGCCGACCAGCTCTTGGGATCGCTGCGGATATTCGAAGTCGAGGGCCGCCAGGTGCTGGGCATCGACCGGCGCGGCGTGGTGGCACTCGAATCGTTTCTGCTGGCGCGTTATATGATGTTCGCTTCGGTCTATTTCCATCACACGACCCGCATGTTCGAGCGGATCTTGCAGCAGGCGCTCGCGGAGCTGTGGCCCGATCCGCGCTCGCTCGACCCGATCGACGAGTTCTTGCGTTGGGATGATTTCCGCGTGCTCAACGAGCTGCGCGACCGCGATTCGATTCCGGCGCGCGCGCTTCGCGAACGCGTCCGTCTGTATGCCGTCGCCGCAGAGTTCAACGCCGAGCGCGACTTGCGCGCTTTCGAACGCTGCGAGAAAGCGTTGCGCAACGCGTATGGCGATGCAGTGTGGGCCGACGAACAGTCGCAGCTGCTGCACCGCTTGCCGCTGCAAGCCGATCCGAAGGCACCGACGATTTGGGTGAGCACGAGTTCGGCTGCGGTCGTCGACGCGCGCGAGGCGTCCGATTTGATCGCAAAACTTTCCGGCAAAGCCTATTGGCGCAAACTCTTCGTCGAGCGCGCTCGCGTCGACGTTGCCGAGGCGCGCCGCATTTGCCGTGAAACAATGCCTTCGTGAAAAAGCTCATCGTCTTCGATCTCGACGGCACTTTGGCGCCCAGCAAATCGCCAATCGACGATGAAATGGCCGCCCTTCTTACGACGCTCTTAGGCGTCGTGAAAGTCGCGATCATCTCCGGGGGCGGCTATCCCCAATTCCAAACCCAAGTCGTCGCGCATCTGCCGCAGGATGACCGCCTCAAGGACCTATCGCTGTTACCAACCTGCGGCACCAGATTCTACCAATACAATGGCGATTGGCAACTTCTCTATGCCGAAAATTTCACCGACGCCGAAAAAGCGACGATCATCGGCGCGCTACAAAAAGCGGTCGCTGCTTCCGGATTTCAAGTCCAGCAAACGTGGGGAGAGACGATCGAAGACCGGGGAAGCCAGATTACGTATTCCGCCCTTGGCCAGCAAGCGCCATTGGACGCCAAGGAAAAGTGGGATCCGGATTTTGCAAAACGCAAGGCGATCAAAGCATCGCTCGATACGATGTTGCCGAATTTTTCCGTTAATATGGGCGGTACAACGTCGATCGACGTCACCAAGCCGGGAATCGACAAAGCCTATGGAATTCGGAAGCTGCGCGACATCCTCGGGATAGCGATCTCGGACATGATCTACGTCGGGGACGCCCTGTTCCCGGGCGGCAACGACTATCCGGCGCGCGGAACCGGCGCGGTTTGCATTCAGGTCCGCGATCCGGATGAGACAAAACGCGTGATCGAAACTGTTGTCGCTTGCTTGACTGAGTAGGCAAGGAAAAACCGGGAGCCCTAGCACAACCTTCCCGGCATGAAGAATGCAGGGCGCGCGGCGATTGCCGCGCTGTTGGGAATCGTCTTTATCGCCGCGAGCGCGGCCCCGCCTCCGAAGGTTCACCCGCGTCCCTACGGCCGCGGAAAAGCCTATTACCACAAGACGGAGATCGCGCCATACCGCTTTCATAACACGCTGATTAAGCTCTCGTTTAATTTTGCGACGGGTACGGTTTTTGGCGATGTCACGAATGTGATTTCGCCCAAAGCGAACGGCTTGCGCGTCGTGCCTTTCAATAGCGTCGGGCTGCACTATTCAAGCGTTACGGTCAACGGCGCGACCACACGTTACAACGTCGCCAACAACCATCTCTACGTGAATCTCGCGCGGGCGGCCAAAGCATCCGACACTCTTGCGATCGAAACGAAATATAGCGTGACGCCCGTGCGCGGCATCTACTTCATTCGTCCCGACAAATATTATCCGAACTATCAGCCCGAGATTTGGTCGCAGGGCGAAGCCGAAGACAACCGCCTGTGGTTCCCGACGTGGGACGAGCCGAACCAAAAAACTCCGGTAGAACAAATCATCACGGTCCAAAACGGCTGGCGCGTGCAAGCCAACGGCCACTTGAAATCGTACAAGTCGACCAACGCCGGCAGCACGTGGGACTGGGTTGAGCCCGCGCCTATCTCGACATACCTGATCGCATTTAGCGCCGGGCCGTACAAGGAACTTCACACGCTGATGAGCACGACGCCCGTGGACAGCTTTACGTCGCAAGCCGATGCGAAGTGGAGCTCGGTCTGCTTCGGACGGACGAACCAAATGGTGGCGTACTTTCAGCACATCATCGGCGTTCCGTATCCCTGGGAGAAATACGATCAAGCGGCGGTCGAGCGTTTTACCGCGGGCGGCATGGAGAATGCTTCGGCGACGACGGAGACCGAACTCGCCGTTCATCCGCCGCAGTACGATCTCGAACGCTCCTGCGACGGCCTCGTTTCACACGAGCTCGCGCATCAATGGTGGGGCGACGACGTGACGATGTCCGACTGGGCCAACGTTTGGATCAATGAAGGGTATGCGACCTACTTCCAAGAGTTGTGGTTTCAACACCATTTCGGCGAAGCCGAATTCCAGTACCAGCGCTACCACGCGCAGCAAGCGTACTTCGGCGAAACCAAACGCTACTGGCGGCCGATCGTGGAATACACTTACGCCGACGCGTTCGATTCATTTGACGCCAGCGGCTATCCGCGCCCGGGCCAAGTACTCCACATGCTGCGCTGGATGTATGGCGATCAACGCTTTTTCGGTGCGCTGCGCGCCTATCTGTTGGCATACCAACACAAGAACGCCGACACGCATCAGTTTTTTGTAGCGATTGAAAAATCTCTCGGCGAAAACCTGGACTGGTTCGAGAACGAGTGGTTCCATCGCGCTGCATATCCGCAGTTCACCGTCAAAGAAAGCTACGATCCAAAAGCGCAAGCGCTTACGCTTGACGTCACGCAGAACAATCACGACGGCAAACCGTTCCGCATGCCGATCGACATCGGCGTCTGGGTCGCAGGCTCCACGAGTTCGCGACTGCCCTTTGGCGCCTCGAACGTAGCGAGGCTCGATGCGAACGCCAATCATCAAGTCGTTACCATTCCGGCCGTGCCTTCAAAACCGGTCATGGTGCTCTTCGACTACAACAACAACGTGATGCGCAGCTTGGCCGACGATAAATCCGTCACCGATCTTGGGTACCAAGCGATTCACGCTCCCTATGTCGGCGATCGTCTCTGGGCGGTCGCTAATTTGGGCAAAGCCAAGGGCAAGAATAAACCGGCCGCCGCCGGCTTCATCCTCCAGGCCGTAACGGGCGATCTGTTTTACGGCGTGCGGGTCGACGCCCTCGACGCCGCCGGCGCGCTCGACGACGCCGAAACCGTTCGCCTGGCGCTGCACGATAAGGATCCGCGCGTCGTTATCGCCGCCGGCTCGGAAGTAGAAAATCTCGCCCATCCTTCGAACGCGGCGCTCGAAAACGATCTGAAAACGCTGGCCGCCTCTTCCAATCCGCTCATCGCGCAAGCCGCCCTGCGCGGCCTCGGCGCCACAAAGATGACGGGAGCGTACGCGATCCTCGTCGCCGGCTTAAACCGCCACGCGTTTCGCGAGCCGATCGCAAGCGGCGCGCTGACCGGCCTGGCCAACCTCGGAGACTTGCGCGCCGTACCGCTGATCAAAGCGCGCACGGCCTACGGCGTGGATGAAAGCGAACGCCTCGATGCAATCGCAGCGCTCGGCACGATCGCCAAGAAGAACCCGGCGCTGGCTGAAAATACGCTGATCGCGCTCGCCGAACACGATCCATACTTCCGTGCGCGGGGCTCCGCGGTGCGCGCGCTCGGAAATCTCAACCAAAAGTCTGCAATTCCCGCACTGCAGCGCGTCCAGACCCACGATAGTGAGCCTGCAGTGCAGAAGGCCGCATGGGACGCGATTGCGGCTCTAAAGGATCGAGGCAAATAGCATAGCCCGGGCTTCTCTACTGTGTCATGGTGAGCGGCGCATCAAAGTGTGTCATGGTGAGCGGCGCATCTTTGATGCGCCAGTCGAACCACGGCTGAGCAGCGAGCGAAGCGAGCGTAGACGAAGCCCGCATGAGCTGAGCTCGTGCGGGCCTCGACTTCGCTCGGCCGCCCTTCGACTTCGCATTTCGCTAATGGCGAAATGCTTCGCTCAGGATGACACATCAGTGACCGCAAGCGTGCTGCGTCGCAGCGGTACGCTAATGGCCGCCGCGTTCCTCGTAGGCTAGGCCGGCGTCGATTTGTGCGCGCGCCTGCGTCAGCAAGTCCACGGCGGTCTCACGGTGTCCGCCATAATCGCGCGGATCGCGTTGCAGCTGGTCGATGACGACTTCGACACGTTGCCGATCGGCACGCAGATTGCGATCGCCGCGCTCGTCCGGCCTAAGAATCGGAACCAGGGCTCGTGCTTGCGCGTTTGCGGTCCACGCCGCGCCGGCGCCAAAGGTCGCGAGTGACAGAGTTGCAGCGCCAAGTGCGCCTTTCCAGTTTTTAATCATGCGAAGCTCCTTTGCGTTTGAGACTTGGGTCTCCGCAAGAGAAACGGTGCACGAAAATTACGCAGTTCCTTTCTGAGAACGCGCAACCGAATATCTAATCCAGAGTTAAGCGGGCGACAGCTCCTGGTGCAATCCCGCAGGCTGCGAGAGCCATGCGCAGGCTACGCCAACTTCGGTCGCGAGATATGAGAGCGCGTCTATTTCGTCGGTGAGGTAGGCCGTACGATCGGCCTTCGGTCCGCAGCACACGAATCCGACGAGAGCTCCGCGCGCGGACATGGGCAATACTAACGTTTGATGCCCGCCGCCGGCGTCCAGCGTTTCGAAGGGTTCATTCCAGCGGCGCAGGCGCAGCAACAGCGCGCTGTTCATATCAAAGGCATCCGGCCACGGAACGTCGCCGGCCGCCCGGAGTAAAACGTATTCGCTTCCATCGCGCAGGTAAAACCCAACCGCGGAGATGTCGAGCGCGCGATGCATAGTCGCGCACGCGACTTGCAGGAGCGCGTGCGAGTCCGTTGCGATGTCGGCCTCGCGCGCAACGCGGCGCATATCGTTCAAGCCGGCAATTCGTTTGTGGAAGACAATTGCCGTCAGGCGGTTTTCGACGAAGGCGTGAATCCAGCGCACGGAAATGCCAAGAGCCAAAACAATAATCAGCGCTACGAACTGCGGGGCCCGTTCGAAGAGCCGCCCGATGAGCCACTCCGCCAGCACGAACAGGGCAACGATCACCAGTAGGACGACCGCGTAAATGGTGGCGCGCGTCACGAAGACGTTGAGATCCGTCAAGCGGTGTCGGAGAATCGGATACGAAATGCCGAACGCGAACAGCAGATTTGCCACGAATGGCAGCGGATCCACCGAATGGAAACCGAAAGTTCCCACGAGCAAATCTTAGGCAATGCCGTACGCTGCCGTCAGTAAAGCGGCGATGAGCCATGAGCCGGCCAGCCATCGCGTGGCCGCGCGATACGTGATGGGCGCGCGCACTAAAGCATCGATGCATGCCGCGACCAGCAACAGCTGCAACAGACTCGCGAGCGCGATTCCGTTGTTTCCGGCGTCCATCCTAAAATGCTGCGCAAATACCGATGGCACATAAAAAGCCAGGTAGGGAACGGTCGGCGCAAGCCACGCAAGTATGCCGGCGGGAATCGCGGCGTACTGGAGGACTCGGCGGACGATGCCCGGGTTGGGCGGAAACGTTCCCAGCAGAAAAAGCATTGCCGCCAAAATTATGCCGTCGGTAAACCAGACTGCGTACTGGGCCCCTTCACTTAACGCCGTCGTCGAGGCCGCAAGAGTCGTGGCGCCGGCGACCGCCCGCCATCCAAGCGCGAGCAAAACGAATGTGGCGATCGAACCCAACCGCGACTCTCGTGCACGAATCCCCACCAAGAGCGCGAGAAAGAACGCCAATAGCGCCGTGATCGCGTAACCGGTTTGCCGCCACTGCTCGACGGCCGCAAGGACCGGCGTGAACGGGCCCCATACCAAGCGTACGCGCTGCCGGGCGCCGTTATTGTGCAAGACCAGGATGTTCACCGAGTCGCCGGCGCGGCCTGAATTCCACGTGACCCGGTCGCCGAAGCCTATAGCGAAGTTGCTCCCGGCGTGCAGCCCTACGCGGGCGGCGGGACCGCCGGGATCGACGTTGCGGACGTTGCCAACTGTTGCATCGGCGGTTGTGCCGGCGACCCAGCGAACCGTTATTCCGCCATATCCCCAAGTCACGGGAGCGAACAGCAATACTAAGGCCAGTGGAATGCCGACGGCAGCTAGTACAACGCTTACGGCACGCATATCACCACTTCACTTCAGACTGCCGATCGCAGCTTGCGCTGCCGCCAGTCGCGCGATCGGCACGCGATAGGGCGAACAGGATACGTAGTTCAACCCAAGGCCGTGACAGAACGCCACGCTCGACGGATCGCCGCCGTGTTCGCCGCATATGCCGATTTTCAAGTCCTTGTGTTTCTCGCGGCCACGGCGTACCGCGTCCTGCATCAGCGAGCCGACGCCTTGCCGATCCAATACCTGGAACGGATCGTCTTTGAGTATTTTTAGTTCCAGATAACGTGGAATGAACGTGGCCTCCGCATCGTCGCGACTGTAGCCATAGGTCGTTTGTGTGAGATCGTTGGTTCCGAACGAGAAGAACTCGGCGTGGTCGGCCAACTCGTCGGCAACCGTGCACGCGCGCGGCAGTTCGATCATGGTGCCGACGTGATAGGCGACCTTTACGCCGCGTTCCGCGATCACTTCTTCGGCGGTCTCGCGCGCCGCGTCCCCGGTAAACTTCATCTCTTCTTTCGTGCCGACGCCCGGAATCATCACTTCGGGGCGAACGTCTACGCGGCGCTTCTTTAGTTCGCAAGCCGCCTCGAAGATCGCGCGCACTTGCATCGCATAGATTTCCGGGTAGAGAATGCCCAGGCGGCAGACGCGCAAGCCCAGCATCGGGTTTTGCTCGTGCATTTGCTGCACGCGCTTGAGGATGCGCATCTTCTCGCGGTACGCCGCCGATTCTTCGCCTTCACGCAATCGCAACTCGGTCGTTTCAACGAGCAACGTTTCTTGTGACGGCAAGAACTCGTGCAGCGGCGGATCGAGTAGCCGGATCGTAACCGGGAGTCCCTGCATCGCTTCCAAAATGCCGAGAAAATCTTCGCGCTGAAACGGCAGCAGCTTCGCGAGCGCCACGGCACGCGCTTCGGGCGTATCCGAAAGGATCATCGCCTGAACGATCGGCAGCCGCTCCGGCTGCATGAACATATGCTCGGTGCGGCACAATCCGATGCCGGCCGCGCCCAACTGGCGCGCTTTGACGGCGTCTTGCGGCGTGTCGGCGTTGGCCCACACCTCGAGCGTACGCACTTCGTCGGCCCAGCCCAAAAATATCGCGAGCCAATCGGGCAGCTTTGAGGGCGGATCGATCAATTTGAGTGCGCCCGCAATCACATCGCCGGTCGTGCCGTCGATCGTAATCCAGTCGCCTTCCGCGATCGGCTTGCCGCTGAGCGTCGCGCGCCGGGTACGCATGTCGATCTGCAGGCCCTCACAACCGGCGACGCACGGCTTCCCCATGCCGCGCGCGACGACGGCAGCGTGCGACGTCGCGCCGCCTTTGGCCGTCAGCACGCCGCGCGACGCGAACATGCCGTGCACGTCGTTCGGATTGGTCTCGACGCGCACCAGCACGACAGCTTTGCCTGCGTGCCCCCAGCTCTCGGCGGTGTCGGCATCGAGGGCGACTTGTCCGGCGGCCGCGCCCGGAGATGCGTTCAAACCCTTGCAGGCGACCTCGTATTTCTCTTTCGGATCGATGCGCGCGTGAAAGAGCTGATCTAACGAAGCGGCGCTGACGCGGCTGAGCGCCTCGCGCTTGTCGATCACGTTCTCAGCCACGAGATCGAGAGCGATTCTTACCGCGGCTTCGGCCGTGCGCTTGGCATTACGGGTCTGCAGCATGTAGAGTTTGCCGCGCTCGATCGTGAATTCGAGATCTTGCATGTCGCGGTAATGCCGTTCGAGCTTACCGGCAATGTCGACAAACTGGTGATAGACTTCCGGCTGCGAGCGCTCGAGGTCGGCGATCTTCTCCGGCGTTCGAATCCCCGCGACCACGTCCTCACCCTGCGCGTTGCGCAAGTACTCGCCGTACAGCTCTTTGGCGCCCGTATTCGGATCGCGCGTAAAGGCTACGCCGGTTCCGGAATCATCGCCCAGGTTACCGAACACCATCGCGACGACGTTGACCGCCGTGCCCCAGTCATCGGGAATCTTGTTATAGCGCCGATAATCCGTGGCGCGTTTTGAGAACCATGAGTCGAAGACAGCGTTGATCGCAAGCTTTAGTTGTTCTTGGACATCCTGTGGAAAGTCGCGTTTTCCATGCTCGCGCACGGTTTTATTGAAGTCACCGACGAGTTCGCGCCAGTTCTTTGCGTCGATATCGGGATCCATCGTAATCCCGAGTTTTTTCTTGCGCGCGGTTATCTGCTCTTCGAAGAGATCTTTTTCGATGCCCAAGACGACGCTCGAGAACATCATGACAAAGCGGCGGTAGGCATCCCATGCAAAGCGGTCGCTGCCCGAAAGTTTCGCCAAACCCTCGACCGTCTTGTCGTTGAGACCGAGATTGAGAATGGTGTCCATCATTCCCGGCATCGACGCGCGCGCGCCGCTACGCACCGAAACGAGCAACGGATTAGCCGGATCGCCGAATCCCTTGCCGGTGCGGCGCTCGAGCTCGGTCATCGCAGCTTTGATTCCATCCGCAAGCCCCGGCGGATCCTTGCGCCCCAGTTCGTAGTACTGCAGGCATGTTTGCGTCGTGATCGTGAAACCCGGCGGCACCGGCAGCCCGGCGCGCGTCATCTCGGCGAGACCGGCTCCTTTTCCGCCGAGCAGCTCGCGCATCTCGCCGTTGCCTTCTTCGAAAAACCAAATCGCTTTTTCGGAAACGGCCGCAGTGGTAGGCATCGCGACGCTATTTTCCTACGGCGATTCCAAAGATTGCAAAGGTTCCGGGGATCGTCAGCGTCACTGAGGGCGCGCTTGCGGCACTGAACGGCGGAGCGTAAACGGTGATTGTCGCGTCGCCAAGGTTTCCGACGTACATATTGCCGGATGCGTCGAATGCGATAGCCTCGGGAACGTTTACGCCCGTCGTTATCGCGAACGCCGGCGCGCTCGCGTTGCTCAAGGGCAACCCGTAGGCGTCGATGCGTCCGGTCGTACCGGCGACGGAACAAACAAACAACGTGGTGCCGCTGCCGGCCATCTTTCGATAAGCTGTGGCCGCGAGGCCCGGCGTTGTAACCGCGGGCGCGCCGGTGTAGGGCGATGCGAAAACGTAGAGATTGCTCGTGGACGCGCCTGCGTTGGCGACGTACAGATTCCCCAGATTATCGAGCCCAGTCCCGATCGCCGAGGTCAGGCCGGCGCCGGTCGCCGTCGTTGACGGTACGCTTGCGTTGCTGAACGGATGCGTAAACATGTTGACGTTGGCGCCAACCGTGCCCGCGAAAAAATCGCCGGCAAGGTTGAACTGGACTTGCCCGTTATTCGAGGCGGAACCGTTATTAAAGGTTGCCGCCGGAACGCTTGCAGCCGAAAGCGGAGCGGCGAAGTACTGCAAGTGCCCGGCGTTATCGCCGACGATTGCGTTGCCATTTGCATCCAGCCCGATCGCCACCACATTGTTGGACGCAAACGCGAACGCCGGTGTAGAAGCCGCGGTGATGGGCAGCAAGTAGGCTTGTACTGTTCCCGGCGTGTTGTCATTGCCGACGTAAAGATGTTGTACGATCACGATGGGCGGCGGGGTTGTCGACGTGGTGGCGTTGCAGCCCGCCAACAGGCCGGCCACCGCCAAAAACCCCGTAAGTTTACGAAGCATGAGAAACCTCCATTAATAGTACAAACCTG
>JAAXMC010000017.1:0-993 GCA_013036315.1 Vulcanimicrobiota bacterium | reverse complement strand
TGCTGCGGACGTTCGTCGGGCCGATGGAAGATTCGGCTTCGATGACGTACTTGCGCCCCGAGACGGCTCAGGGCATCTTCGTGAACTTTAAGAACGTCTATCAGAGCGCGCGCAAGCGTCCGCCTTTTGGCATCGCGCAGATCGGCAAGGCGTTCCGCAACGAAATCACGCCCGGAAATTTCACCTACCGCTTGCGCGAATTCGAGCAAGCCGAGCTCGAGTATTTCGTGCCCGACGACGGGCAAGACCTCAAGCGTTTCGAAGAGTGGGTGCAGCTGCGCAAAGAGTGGTACGCGAAATACGGTATCAAATCGGAACGGCTGCGCTTCTACGAGCTGACGGCCGACGAGCGTCCGCATTATGCCAAAGCCGGCATCGACGTTGAGTATCTTTTTCCGTGGGGCTGGGGCGAGTTGGAATCGATCGCGCATCGCGGTACCTATGATCTCGACGCGCACATGCGCGTGTCGGGTAAAGACCTGCGCTTTTACGAAGAGTCGAGCAAGACCCATTATACGCCGCTGCTGATCGAAAGTTCGGCGGGAATGGATCGCACCACGCTCGTGATGCTTGTCGATGCTTACGAACGTGAGACGGCCGCCGACCCTGCGGGCAAAGAAACTGAACGCATCGTGCTGCACTTTCATCCGCAGATCGCGCCCGTGCAGGCGGCCGTGTTTTCACTTGCGCGCAACAAGCCCGAACTGGTCGAGCTCGCTCGGTCGATCGAAGAACAGCTGCGGCCGAAATTCCGGACGCAATATGATGAAGGCAACATCGGCCAGCTCTATCGCCGGCAGGATGAGATTGGGACGCCCCTCTGCGTAACCGTAGATTACGAAAGCTTAACAGGCCGTGACGTGACGGTGCGCGAGCGCGATTCGATGCGCCAAGAACGAATCGCGATAGATGCGCTCGAGTCGTATTTGCGGGATCGTCTTACGGCATAGTCTCTGCGGGGCAGCCCGGGCACAGGGGCGAACCACGGGCCAC
>JAAXMC010000016.1 GCA_013036315.1 Vulcanimicrobiota bacterium | reverse complement strand
CGCGACGCACACGTGACTGTCCGCGTTGGCCGCAAGCTTTTGAAGGCTTATCAACGCGTTAAGAAATGTCGTGTCAATGTAGCCCACATCCATCAGATCGAGTATTGTCGTCGTGTGCGGGCCGGTCTCTGCCAGCTCGCCAAACTCTCGCTCGATCCGGGCTTTTTGTGAAATATCGAAATCGCCATGAAAGGCGAGCTCGTGCGCTACTGCCACTCCCTCAGTATGGACTCGTAGCAAGGGGGCGTCTGCGTATTTTTAACTGAGCCAAATGGCCTAAGCACGGTGTGGCTTCGCCCGAAGGAGGACGCCTCAGCGCACGGCTAAGATTCCCTCGTGAAGACCCTGCCGGCGTCAGAGGCTACGCCGCAACATCTAGCCCTGAACGCGATTCTTAACGGACTCGGAGTCCTGGAAGCCGCCACAGTTACAAAAGGCGCCACGCTGGTGGATCTGCAGGTCCGCGACCGGATCTATCAGCCCAATGAGGCGATCAGTGAGGTTTTCTTTCCGTTAGACTGTGTGCTTTCCATAGTCACGCGCATGAAGGACGGCAACGCCATTGAGGTCGGCACCATCGGGCGGGAAGGCTGCTCGGCAATACCGCTGCTCTTAGGCGCCACGACCACTGCAAACGAGTCCTACTGCCAGGTGGGCGGCTCGGCGATCAAGATCGATGCCGACGTTTTCCAATCGCTGCGAGCCAACCCGACCTTCAGCCATTTGCTCGACCGGTATGTCCAAGCATACGTAAATATGCTGGGGCAGCTGGCCGCGTGTAACCGCCTGCACAACGTCTACGAGCGGTGCGCCCGGTGGCTGCTCATGACCCAGGACCGAGTTGGGACCAACGAGATCGGATTAACCCACGAATATTTGGCGATGATGCTCGGCACGCAGCGCTCCGGCGTCACCATTGCAGCGGGGACCTTGCAACAAGCCGGCTTCATAAGCTATGCGCGCGGCGTCATTACGATTCGCGATCGCGAGGGCCTCGAAGGCGCTTCGTGTGAATGTTACGAGATAGCCCGCGAGCAATTCGGCGGGCTGATGCGCTCGACGAACGCGCACTTCTAGTTCTTGACATAAGGCGTACGCGGCACGATGCCGCGTACCTTTAGCCACTCGATGACCGCTTCGGGGTATCCTGAAACGAATCGCCGCGGCTGCAGCGGCTCATCCTCATATCCCGTAGTCGTCGCGCTCAGCGTGTGATCCGCATCGGGGAAGACCCGGACGGTCAGGTGCCGGTTTCCGTTAGCCTGGAAGTCGCCGCGAAGGCGCGCTGACGAATCCGGCGCATCGACGTTCTTGTCAAGCGTTCCGAACAAAGCCAACGTTGGCGTGCGCACCACTTTGAGCACGGCCGTTGGATCGTAAATCAGCGCCGCCCGCAAGCCGGCGAGAACTGGTGGCGGTGGTGGAATGGGCAACTCGGGCGGAATTCGCATGTAGGAGAACCAAGGCTCCGTCCTTGCAGCTGCGAGTGCCGCGCTCGCATCCTGCCAGTTTTGGTCTAAGCTCACAGATCTGAACATGAGACGCTCGAAATCCAGCGCGGCGGCGATCTGCGCATCGGAGAACTCCGCATGTTCGCGCAGCGTCCCCTCGATTTCATAAAGCACATTCTGTACGATCGATTCGGCGGCCGGGCTCTTAAGGATAAGAAACGCGATGGGATAGCGCGTCGCGACGATAGGTGCAACCCAGCCTCCATTGCTGAATCCCCAGACACCTACCCGGCTCGGGTCGAAGCCGGCCTGGTGCTTCAGCGATTCCAGAATGGCAATCACGTCGTTCGCCTTGGATTGTGGGCTCGTGTAGCGCCAATCGCCGGCGGATTGGCCGGTTCCGCGCTGGTCGTACGTCACGACGTTCAAGCCGTGCGCCGCGAAGTAGGGAATAATAAAACCCATGTCGCGAGTCTCGTCATCGGCGCCGTGAACGAGAACGATGGTCGGCCGCTTCACAAGAGAGGAAAGGTGCCAGAGCGAGACACCTAAAGTGCCGCCGCCATCCGAGATCGTAAAGCGATGTTCCTTGAGAGCGGCCAAGGGTCGAAAAAAAGTGAACTTCAGCGTCGGAGTATCGATAGTCTCGTAAGAAGTTCCCGAAGCCGGCTGCAACGTGCCGGTGCGACGAGTCTTCGGGTCGAAATATTGAATCGTCCGACGATCGGGCGGTTCTGCCTCAAAGCCGGCGTAAATCTGGCCTCGATCCGTAGCGTAAAGGCCGGGAACGAGACTTGGGCTTTGCAGCACAAGGCCGAGGAACGCTTGCGTGAACACTTACTTGATATTCTCGATAGCCACACCTAAGTATGCCTCAGCAACAGCCGGGTTCTCTAACAATGCGGCACCCGTACCTTCAAAACGCAACGAGCCGGTTTCCAAAACATAGCCGCGATTCGCAATACGCAGCGCTTGCTGCGCATTTTGTTCGACCAGCAAGATCGTCGTACCGCGCTCGTTTATCGACTTGATGACGCTGAAAATAGTTTGAACGATTATGGGCGCGAGGCCGAGCGAGGGTTCGTCCAGCATAAGTAAACGCGGCGAACTCATGAGCGCGCGTCCAATGGCCAGCATCTGCTGCTCCCCGCCGGAAAGCGTGCCCGCCGACTGCGAAAGGCGCTCTTCGAGGCGCGGGAATGTCTGTACGACGAACGCCAAACGATCGTCGATTTCTTGTTTCGAACGCACCGTGTACGCGCCGAGCATCAGATTCTCGAGTACCGTCATGCGCGAAAAGACGCGCCGGCCTTCAGGCGCGTGGCCGAGGCCGAGGCGCACGATGTGATCGGGCGAGCTTTTCCGCAACTCTTTTCCATCGAAAACAATCGAGCCCGAATAGGGCACGAGCCCGCTGATGGCGCGTAGCGTCGTCGTTTTGCCCGCGCCGTTCGACCCGAGCAGCGCGACGATCTCCCCCTCTTCCACGCGCAGCGAAATGTCGCGCAGCGCGCGGATGCCGCCGTACGAAACGCTGACGTCGCGTACTTCGAGTCCTGAGCCTGACGAAGGGGTCATGCGACGGCCGTGCCGAGGTATGCGGCAATTACACGGGGATCGTTGCGTACTTCCGTAGGAGTGCCGTGCGCGATGCATTCGCCGTAGTCGAGCACGGTGATCTCCTCGCAGATTCGCATCACCAGCCCCATATCGTGCTCGATGAGCAGCACGGTAATTCCACGCTCGCGAATGGCGCGCACCAAGTCGCCGAGCTCGGCCTTCTCCCGCGGGTTCATGCCGGCGGCCGGTTCATCGAGCAGCAGCAGCTTCGGCCTGCTCGCCAGCGCGCGCGCGATTTCGAGACGACGCTGCGAGCCGTACGGCAAATTGCGCGCATACGTTTCGGAGACGCCCTCCAGCCCGACAAATCGCAACAGCTCGCGGGCTCGTTCGCGAGCTTCTTTCTCTTCGCGCCGCTGCCGCGGCGTGTGCAGCAGCGAGTCCCACAAACGGGCGTGCAGGTGCGCGTCTTCGCCTGCCAAGACGTTGTCGATCGCCGCCATGAACGAAAACAGACGGATGTTCTGAAATGTGCGCGCGATGCCGGCGGCGGCAATGCGATGCGTCGGCCAGCCGTCGATGCGTTTCTCTTCGAAGAAAATCTCGCCGGAGCTAGGCGGATAGATGCCGGTGATAGCGTTGAACAGCGTAGATTTGCCGGCTCCATTGGGACCGATGATGGCCGCAATCGTCCCCCGCAAAACGTTGAGCGAAATGCCGTTTACCGCGACAAGCTCGCCGAAGCGTTTGCTGACACGCTCAAGTCGCAGCATGATGCAGCTCCTCTTTGCGCTGGCGGCTCGGCAGTAAACCTTCGGGTTTGAAAAGCATGATGGCTACCAAAATCGCGCCGTAGATAAAAAAGTGATAGTTGCCAAAATCCACGTGCAGCCCGGCGGTTGCAGCTATAGTGTTGGCTTGCGGCAGCACGACGTTGTTGACCAGCACAAGCACGAGCGCGCCGACGACGACGCCCGGAATGTTTCCCATCCCACCGAGCACGAGCATCGAGACGATCAACACGCTCACCTGAAACTGGAACAGATCGGGCGAAACCAAACTGAGTTTCGCGGCAAACACGACGCCCGCTAATCCGCTGAAGGATGCGCCGAGCGCGAACGCGGCCAGCTTTACCGCCGTTGTATTGATTCCCATGTGCCGCGCGGCCAATTCGTCCTCGCGAATCGCCATCCACGCGCGTCCGAGGCGGCTATCGCGAAGATTGTAGGCGAAAAAGACCGCCAACGCGATCAGCGCCAGCACGACGTAGTAGTACGGAATCGTGCCCTGCCCGAACGAGCGTCCGAAGAACGACGGAAAATCGAGCGCGCCGATGCCGTTGGGTCCGCCGGTGTACTTCGTGAGGTTCTGGAAAATCTGCGGCACGATCTCGCCGAACCCGAGCGTGACGATGGCGAGGTAATCGCCGCGTAATCGCAGGGTCGGCGCGCCCAAAATGATTCCGAACAGCGCCGCAAATGCCGCGGCCAAAAAGAGCAGCAGCCAAAACGGCAAGTGGAGATTGAATTGCGGGCTTGCCATCATCGCGTACGTGTAGGCACCGATCGCAAAAAATGCGGCGTATCCAAGATCGAGCAATCCCGCAAAACCGACGACGATGTTGAGCCCCAGCGCCAGCAGCACGAAGATGCCGGCATCGGCCAGCACGTTGAAGGTCGCATCGTTGCGGTCGAAGATTGGAGCGCATAGCAGAGCCGCGCCCAGCAACAAGAACAGCACGCGTTTCGCGCGCAGATCCGGCAGACGTTGCGCGCCGATCACGACGGCGATCGCGATCAGAAAGTATGCGTAGATCATGCCCGGTCGAACACCGCTTCACCCAGTAGACCCGATGGGCGAAAAACCAGCACGAGAATGAGAATCGCAAAGACGGTGACGTTGCTCCATTGCCCGCCGAATTTCCAGGTTGCAAACGACTCGATGATGCCGATCAAGAATCCGCCGAGCATCGCGCCGCCGATGTTGCCGATACCGCCCAGCACCGCCGCGGTGAACGCTTTCAAGCCCGCGCCGAACCCGTTGAAAAACCACGTCGACTGATAGTAGACGCCGGAGACGAAGCCCGCCACGCCGGCCAGCGCACTGCCGATCAGGAACGTAAGCATGATCGTCTTATTGATGTTGATGCCCATCAACTGAGCCGCATCGCGATCCTGGGCGGTCGCGCGCATCGCTCGGCCCAGACGCGTGTTGTGAATGAACAGCTGCAACGCCACCATCATCACAACCGCTAGTCCGACGACGAGCATCTGCTGCGCGCCCACCGCTACACCGGCGATCATGACCGACGGATTGGGCACGACCGCCGGAAACGGCACGGGCGACGGACCCTTCCATATCTGCATCACGTTCTCGAGGATGAACGAGACGCCGATCGCCGTGATGAGCGGCGCCAAACGTGGGGCGTTCCGCAGGCGGCGATACGCCAGCCGCTCGATGAGCACGCCGGCGATCCCGCAGAGCAGCGCCGCGCCAATCAGCGCGATCGCAACATCCACTACCAGCGCGACGCCATGCAACTCGCCCGAAACGCCCAGCGCCGTTAAAATCGTCAGCGCAAAAAACGATCCGAGCGTGTATACATCGCCGTGCGCGAAGTTAATGAGCCCGATGATCCCGTAGACCATCGTGTAGCCGAGCGCGATCAGCGCGTAAATGCCGCCGAGCGAGATGCCGTTGATGAGTTGCGCTAAGAACTCATGCATCGCTGCGCTTAGGCGTCAGAGCTTCAGTTGGATCTGCCGGATAAAGTACGGCTGGCCGTTCTTGAACCCGTACAGACTTAACACCGGATTGGTGACATCGCCGTACTTATCGAAGCTGATCGGCCCAATCGGCGTATCGAGCTTGGTTGAAGCAACCCGCGCCACCACCGCGGCGCGTGAAGGCACGGCGCCACTCTTTCCAATCGCGCGGATGATTGCATCAGCAGCGACTTGCGCCGCCGCGTACGCGTTCGCGCTGTAAGGCCCGATATCGGAGTTATACTTTGCGCGATATGCCTTCACGAACGCTTGCGCGGATGGAAGCCGCGTTGCATCGGGCGCCGCCAGCGTGTAGTAACTGCCGTCGGCCTGCGCGGCCGCTACGGTCGCAAGGTCGGCTAAACCGTCGCCTCCCATGTATGCCGTCTTGCCAAGACCGACGCTAAACATTTGCTTGCGAATCAGCCCACCGCCGGTGCTGGTGACCCCGCCGAAAAACACGATGTCGGGCTTAGCAGCGAGCACTTTGAGCAGCAGCGATTTGAAATCTTGCGTGTTCTTGGCAAGATGGTCGCGCGCCAGCACCGTGCCGCCGTCGGCAGTAAAATCTTTTTCAAAACGGTCGGCCAAATCTAAGCCGTATGTTTCGTTGTCGTCGATGATGTACGCGTGTTTGAACCCCAAGGACCGCGCGAATTGCGCCAGCGCCGAACCTTGCCGCGAATCCGTCGTGCAGACTCTAAAGAACGTGTTCAGCGAAGGGTTCGCGCGGCGCAGCTGCTGCGCGTCCGGGCCGATCGTCAAGTTATCCGCTACGACGGACGGGCCGATCTGCGCCATGCCGGCCGCGTTGGTGACCGGTATCTCGGCGCGAGCGACATTGGAGTTATATGGGCCGACAACGGCGAGCACCGCGGAATCGCTGATAAAACTGCGTACGTTGGAAACGCCCTGCTCGGGATTGTGCACGCCTTGCACCGAATCGTCGAGCGCCTCTCCCTGCAACGTATAGCCGCGCGGCACGCTCTTTTGCATCTGCGCGATCGCGAGCAGTGCGCCTTGCTCGGTGCTGATGCCGACCGACGCATCACCGCCGGAGAGCGGTAAGTCGATCCCGATCTTCACGACCCGGCCGGCCGGCGCCGGGCTCGGAGCCGCAGTTACCGCGGTCGTCGTCGTGGTGGTTGTGTTTTTTGCCGTCGAGGCGTTGTTCGCACCGGAACACGCCGATAGTGCAATAATCGCTACCGCAGCAGAAATTCGCATATGCATTTTCGGTTACTTACGCGTGCGCGAGGTCCTTCCGGCCGACACGCAGATCAAGCTATGCGAAGTTCGTAATCGGCCTGAAGTCCGAGCCATAATTCCGCAGAGGTGCCAAAATAACGAGCCAGCCGCAGCGCCGTATCCGCGGTGATGCCACGGCGCCCGCGGATGATCTCCGTCAGCCGGTTTGCGGGAATGTGCAAATCTAATGCAAGGCGATTTGCAGTCAAGCCGCGAGGCTCCATGAAGTCCTCGGCGAGGATCTCACCCGGATGAACCGGCGCAATTTTTTTGGTACGCATATTCCTCAACCTCTAAGCTGGTTCGAGTTCCCTCACTGCCGCCGCATTGAAGTAGGCCGCTTTCGGATGGTGCATGATGATCGCCGCCGTCGATTGCTCGGGCACGATTTGGAAGGCTTCGGTCAGCTTCACGCCGATCGCGTTGGTCGCGTCGAGCAAACGAAATGCAATCTCATGCTGCGAAAGCTCGGGGCAAGCGCCATAGCCCCACGAATACCGTTTGCCGCGATCCTCCGGCAAACCCAGCTCCTTGCGAATGAGCCGGTGTGCGTACTCGGCCAGCGCTTCCGCGCTTTGGACGGAAAAGCCATGCAGAAAATAGGACTCGCTGTATTCGCCGGCCGCATGCAATTCGGCGATCCGCTCCGATACGCGCGAGCCGACCGTCACGATCTGCAGGGCGACGACGTCTACGCCGCGCCCGTTTTCGGGCTCGCGCAGGTAATCCGCCAACGAAAGATGCTCGCCGCCAGCTTGGCGCGTGAAGGGAAAGCGCGCGATCTCGCGCGCCGGATCGTTCGGGTCGTAAATGATTGCGTCGTTGCCCGTGCCGGCAGCCGGAAAATATCCGTAGACGAAACGCGGCTCAAGTAATTCGTCACTAGCCGCGAGCGCTTCGTAACGGCGCAAGCGCGGTTCGAACTCTTCTTTCACAAGCTTTTCGAACGCATCGCCTTTCGTATTGGCGGCTCCCCATGAAAGCCGGTAGAGGCTGCGCAGATCGAAGCACGACCACAATGTGGCCAGGTCGATATCTCCGACGACGCGCGACCCGAAAAACGGCGGCTTGGGTACGGTAGCGCGATCGGATTTTACGGCCGAATACTGGATCGCACCGTTGGTCGAAGCGGCGGTCTGCTGCGGCGCGCGCGGCGCCAGCGCTTCGCGTTTTGCCTGCGCGATGAATTTTTCACGTCCGGCCGAATCGCCGGTGAGCGTTTCCATCACTTGCAAACCTTCGAATGCGTCCTTGGCGTGCAAGAGCAGGATACTCGCGGATTACAGTTCCCGGTGCTGGTCGGCGGCGCGGCGATCAATCGCGATTTTGGACGGCGCATTTCGGTGCTCGAGGGAAACCGCTATTTCGAGCCTGGGCTCTTTTACGCCAAGGACGCATTC
>JAAXMC010000015.1 GCA_013036315.1 Vulcanimicrobiota bacterium | reverse complement strand
CGGTCGACGTCGAGTTTGGCAACGTCTATATCGCTCTCGCTCGCTTTCAAAACTCTGCGCCGCTAGCTTACACTCCGAACGATCGAAAGCACGCTCGCTTTTAAAGAGGCGTGCGAAGTTTTGCTTTGCCGGATTTTGGCAACACTACATCCGACACTTTCCCCCGGCTACAAATGGAGACATGGGTATGTATCGACCGCAGAAACTAGTAGCGGCCCTGTTCGGTGCGGCCCTGCTGTGCACCACGGGCATGGCACTGGCCGACAAGGGTGGCAATCACGACAAGCACGGCGGGTCGTCGGCGCAAAGCGCGCCGGGAAGCAGCAACAATTCCAATTCCAAGGCAGCGTCGCAACGCGGCCCCGGCGGCATCGGCGGACCTCAGTCCGCGCCCGGTCCGTTCGAGCGCGGCGGAATGCGCGGCAGCGAGTTCGAGGGCAACGTGGATGCCGCAAGCAAGCGCGGATCCATGGGCGCGAGCGCCGCGATAAACGTCAGATTGTCGAGCGGCGGTACGCGCACGTTTGGTATCTCGGACGCAGCTTTGAATGCGCTCAAAAAGCATCAAGGGCGCGGCGACTTGATTTTCTTCACGACCAACAGTAGTGAGATCACCGCGATCAGCGCGCGCGGCGAGAAGAGCAACATGCGGGTGGTCGCTCGCAGTGGGGATACGTTTACGCTGGAGGGTAATGACGGACAGACGCGGGTGATCACGCTCGATAGCAAGACCGCAAGCCGGCTACAGGTGAAAGTCGGCTGCCATCTGCAGGTTACGACCAACAGTGCAACGAGCGGAAGAATCGTTGCGCTCGATCTCGAGAAGAAGCACAGTTTCGATAAGTTCTCTCGCAAGAGCGATATAGACGTTGCCAAACTCGACGTCGACCGTCAGAAGGTCGATGCCGATACGAAGAAGCTCGACGTCGATCGTGCAAAGGCGAAGTCGACGGCAGATATGGACGTGGCGAAACTGGACATGGACCGTCGCGACGTCGACATCGACCAAGAGAAACTCGACATCGATAAGGCCAAGGGCAAGAAAGCCGATGTCGATGTTGACCAGCAGAAGCTCGATGCCGATCGCAAGCAATGCGACCGGGACGTAGCATTGGCTGAGATCGACCGTGCCAAGACCGACATCGACACCAAAGCGAAGAAGGCAAAGAAGGCCGACGTCGACATCGTGAAAGCTGACATCGATGCCGTCAAATCCGATGTCGATACGGCCGACACTAAGAAGTCGAAGAAGCTCGACAAAGACATAGCCAAACTCGATAACGATCAGCGCAAGCTCGACCTGGACGTGGCCAATGGCGGCTGCGGCCGGTCTGCTTCGCGCAGCGGCAATCCGGCGTTCGCAAACCAAATGGCGAAAGACGCGGCCAACGACATCTCGGGACACAATCCGCCCGGACTGCCGCATGAGTGCGTCAATCCCGCGGGACACACGCGCGGATTCTGCAAATCGAGCAGCAGTGGAAGCATGTGCGGCGGTGGCGGCGAGACCGGCGGCGGGAGCGGCATAGCACCGACCGAAACGCAGGGCGGCATCGCAAATGCACCTGCACGCCGCTTTGCGCCCACTGGAAACGTAACGCGCGGACCCGGATCTCCGGTTGGGTTCATTCCGGTCGGCGGCGGAACTTACGCGCCGAGCGGCAGCGGAACACGCGGACCTGGAGCGGCAAGTGGCCCGACGCACGTGCTCGGCGCTTCGACCGGGCCCACGACTGGACGGCGCATAGCCGCATTACCGACGCGCGTGCTACCGGTTGCAATTCAGCCGGTCGGAAAGCGGCGCTGTGTTTGGTACAAGACCGGGGTGCTCGGAGCTTCGAGCGGACCGTATCGCGTCATCGGGACCTCCGCGAACGGCAAGCCCGTGCTCCACAAGAAATGTCGCTAGCCATCCGTTATGTAGCGACAGAGAAAGGACCGCGAAAGCGGTCCTCTTCTTTTGCGCTAGCCCATGTTGCCCCAGTTGTAATGAGGCGGATGCGTCACGTACGGCGGCCCGCTCTTGATGATGATCTCGGTGTGGTTATCGAGTTCGATGCTGCGCGGGTTTCCCTTGAACGGCTTTCCGTCGACGGTGATTCTGAGTTTGGTTCCCGGCCGTGCGCGTAACGGTCCGGCCTGATACCAGTTCAGTGGCTGTCCCCACACGTCGAAAAAATTGCCGAGGGTAAAAAACTTGTGGATTGGAACTTCGTCGTGAATCAAACCGTCGGCGCTGTGTGTGTGCAGCCAATAGAGGCAATTGTTGTGAATGCCGATGCCGGCGGGAGGCGCAAGGCGCTGATAGCCATTGTAAAGCGCGAGATACTGGTGAATGTGGACGACTGCGCCCTCCATACCTTCGCAGCGGATGCCGTCAATTGGCGGAGGGGCTGCGTGACGCGGAACCGCCGCAAGCATGCAACAAGCAAGTGCGGCGGCCAGCACGATAGATTCCGATCGTTTCATGACCGGAAAGAAACGCTGTTAGTTTGTGAAGTCCTGCACGAACAGCATCTCGCCGTCCGGGCCTTGCACCGCAGCGATACCGACCTTCGAAAAGTGGCGCTGCATAATGTTTGCTAAGTGCTCCGGGCTTTGCAAGAGCGCCTGATAAGCCGTGGGCTCGTCGGGGCTCATCGCGAGGTTTTCACCGGCCCAGCCAAACGAAATGTTGTCGGCGCGCATCCGGGCGAAGGGCGACTGGCCGTTCTGCGTTGCGTGCGCGAAATAATTGTGCTCGGCCATGTCGATGCCGTGCGCGCGCGCGAGCTGCGTCAGGCGGCTATCCAATTTCAAGATCGACAATCCCGCGCGAGCTCGGGTAGCGTTGAGGTCGGCAAGCATGCGCCTCTCCGCTGCCACGGATATAGAAGCGCTCTGCATAGCTAAGCCAAGCACAATAGCATGAAGCATCGTACATAAGTAATCGGCACGTCGGGCTTGAACTTCGCATGCTTGCTTTCAGCAGGCGGGCGGCGGCTCGCGGCCGACGAATGCCCGTTCCGTGAGCACACCCACCGCCTCCGATACCGGACTCCTAGAGTTCATCCGGGCTGCTAAAGGCCAAGGCGTCAGTGACGAGTTTATCGTCTCGCTCCTATGCCAGCGAGGTTGGTCCGAACAGCGCGTCTATGCCGCCTTTGCAAACTTTTATGCCGGCTCGCTCGGAATGCCGGTTCCGGCTCGATCGGGCCAGGTCGAGAACGCGCGCGACGCATTTTACTATCTGCTAAATTTCATCACGCTGGGTTTTTGGACCGTCGCGCTCGGCCAAGTCTTTTATATTTTGATCGCGCACGCATTCCCCGATGCGGCGCAGACCAGGGAGTATTACCCTGAATCGCTGCGCGACCAAATCTCGTGGCAGGTCGCCGTCGTCGTCATCGCCTTTCCCGTGTTCGTCTTTGTCCATAATCTGATTCGTCGCGAGCTTTCGCAACGACCGGATCTTTATGACTCCGGGGTACGCCGCTGGCTCACATACCTCGCGCTGGTTATCGCGGCAGTAGTCGTGCTGGGCGACGGGTTTTGGTTTATCAGCGCGCTGATCCGTGGTGAGCTCACGGTGCGATTCGTCCTCGATTCGCTCGTGCTGTTAATCCTGGGCGGCGGTGTCTTTCTCTACTACTTGAAAACGATCGACGCTCCCGCGGCGCAGGCGTGAAACTCGATCGCGCCTTCGGTATCGCAGCTTGCGTTGTGGTCGTAGGGGGTCTCGTACTCGCGTTCCTGGTCATCGGCTCTCCGGGACACGCGCGGCTCATCGCGCTCGATCAGCAGCGCGTTCGTGATCTCGACACGATTGCATCCGGACTCCGTGACCGTTTCGGCGGGACGACCGACGGCCTCCCGAAACTTTTACCCGGCGATCTTACGGCGCGCGATCCGGTTACCGGGCGCAGATACGAATTTCAAAAGATTGACGCAAAGCACTACACGCTCTGTGCACGTTTCGCGTTGGCGGCCGAAAGCGCGGACATGGCGGAATCGTCTCCGTGGCTAAAGTGGCCGCACGGCGCAGGCCGCACCTGTTATGAACTCAATGTCTCCGCGTCCATGGTTGGTCCGCGCGTGATAAAATAAGGCCGTTTTGGAGGGCTGGGGGCCCGTAGCTCAGCGGTAGAGCGGCCGGCTCATAACTGGTTGCGCGCAGGTTCGAATCCTGCCGGGCCCACGCCCTCGGAAGCCGAAGCCTCAGGCATGGCGCCATCGTCTATCGGTTAGGACATCGCCCTTTCAAGGCGGAAAGACGGGTTCGATTCCCGTTGGCGCTACCATCAAACGCTCGATTTTACGGGCGTTTTTGCTTGACATACCGCGGGATGGTATCAAATCGCCGCACCACTCGTTATTGCTGCGCTGATGGTCCTCGTCACGATCGAGTTCTATCCCGTCATAAGATAGCTACGAGTGCAGTTCTACCGTTACGTGCAGCGTATCGGTAAACCCATTCTTCTCAAATTTTAAATCCTGATCGACAACCTTTCGAACGCCGTTCGTCCACGTTAGTTCCAAGATGCCCGTTTTCGAAAGCGCCGCGGCAACACCCGGTCCGGCTGAATCTTCAGAAGCCTGCGCCTGCTGCGCCGCAAGCGATTGCATCTGCGCGATGTCAGCTTGACCCTGCGGCCCCATCAACCACGCGATATCGGTCTTATGTGATTGAAGTTCAGCTTTGAGTTTATCGAGCTTTGCTTTTATTGCGGCGTTTGGCGTCGGTTTCGGTTTCGGCGTGCGCAACGGCACGCCACCGCTTGGGCCACCACCGCTATTGCTGTCCTCGCTCGATCCCGGACTGTTCGAATCGCCGGAACTGGGGCTACCGCCCGCGCCATTTGCGACGGCGTTCTCAAGTGGCGAGTTGACCGCGCTGCTCCATGCGAGCTCAAACATGCCAGCTTTACCGGAGCGGCCGGCCACTTCGACGGTCTCACTAGGCCCGTAGTCTGAAATATGAAACGCAAGCTGTGGATTGTGATCGCAGAGGCCAAGGGTAACGGAAGCAACCGGCGTCGTAAATTGCCGCGAGCTCTGAAGTTGCGCCTCCGTTCCGTCTTTTGCAATCATCTTGAAGTTTTGCACCGTAACAGCGAGATCGTTCCCGTTCTCAAGTTCGGGCGTGTAGCACGTGCCCGAAGGCAACGAGATACGCATCGTCGATTTTATCTGCCACGAGACGTCGAACGAAGCACCACTCGTGTCTTTACCTTTCGAGCGTAAGTCCATCGTGATATCGAAATGCAGCAGATCGTTCATTTTTTGAACCGTGTCCGCGAGATCCGCGCTTGGCTCGGCGCCTCCCATCAGTTGCACTGACCGGACGATTTCGAGATAGACTGGACACAAGTTATAGTTATAGTTTTGGCGTACTTTCTCGGCCTCATCGAGAAGGGTTTGCTGCCATATTTTTGAGCGCTCGAGCAAATCTTCCGGAGCGCCGGCTTCTGCCGGGACCATTGTCGAGAGGAGACTCACCGCTTTCGAGATACTCAGCAAGAGTTTAATACCAGGTAACGCGCGGCGCCAATCCTTGCCGTACGTGTCGGCCATCGCGTCGGCCTTGTCATGCACGAGCCTTGCAGCCAGTCGCTGCAAGGAATCATCGATCTTGCCGCTTCCGTCCAGAATGCAGCGTTTCACATTTGCGCTCACGCCATCAAGCATTTCTGGGTATCCGGCGAAGTTCGAGACCTCGATCTCACGCTCAATCGAAAGCAATCGCGTGATATCGTCAGCTTCGGGCGATTCCGATTCTTTTACAAACTCGTTGACTTCCAAGTCGACAGCGGCCGTCTCCGCTGCAGCTTTTTGCTTGCCTGCTGGTGAGCTATCGCACAACACACACGGCGGATTGATTTCCGGCGGGATTGGAACGGCTGCATGCAGCCCCTTCGGCGCGTCCTTGTTCGCGGTAGCGACCGCATCGCCGATCCTGGCGCACAGATCGATCAGGAGGTTTGGCGCGAGTCCCCCGCCTGCTGCCGTCGCCGAGCGCGGGAGAACGAGAAGAAATAAGAACCCTGCCGCGATGAGTAGCGAACGCACTATAGCCTCCCATCATCGAGCCGAGCGTTTGAACGCGAATCTTCCAGGGAACGGCTCGCCCGAGAAAGCCTGCTTACATCTGTTGCTTGGTTGCATCCTTTGTTCATGCGGTGGCGGCGCTTCCGGCATTGCGCTGCTAGCCGTCGCGTTCGCCACCCTCAGGTTTGTAGATGACGCGGGTCTATCCGCGACGAACGGGGTCGGATGAAGAGTCTGCTTACTTTATTGGCAGTTGCAGGCGCGTTTGTGTCGCTAACGCGTAGCGTACCTGCCGACCCCATCGGGGTCGTCGTCGACCATAGCGCCGACGGCATCGTCGTCAGAGCCAACACCGCGGCTGCGACCATCCATTTTTCCTACGATCAAAGCTGCGCCGATTCGAAACCGTGCTACACGATCGCTGCAAGCCAAGGCATGGTCGGCATTTCGGCGTCGGCGAGTTCGTGCACGGTGAAAAACGGCAACGGTTACACGCCGACGATTATTCAATGCCCGCCCGCGGGTGTCGGCTCGATTCAGTTCAAGTTCGTCAACGGCGGGACGTGGAGCGCGTACGCAGGTGGCGGCGGTCAGCACACCGGGACGTCGTGCTCCCCCGCGCGAGTCATCGTCGCGGCCGGAAAGGGCGCGACATCGATCGAGTCGTGGGACGGCTGTCACGAGATCGTCCAATGTGGTTCCGTGAAGGGCGCTTTCGCGACCGTCGACGCCGACGCGAACGACGACATCACCGGCAAGTGCGCTTCGATCGTTAAGCACTAGGAGTGAGCACGGCGGAGGTCGAGCCCCTTCACTCTCTGTCCACGTTTTGCCCGACCCGCTGACAGCGCGCGGTCCATGGCCGCGGCTGCCGGTCGCTCGTGCTCGGATTGGTATGGTGCTGATACAGATCCATTGTGATGCCGACTTTTACATGTCCGAGGTGCCATAGGATAAGGGAGATTTCGCGCCGCACATATTGGCTCTTAACTCAAACATTGGTGAAGGGCGGGATCGGCCATGAACAACCCTCGAATGCAGGCTGCGCTAATAACTATCGGA
>JAAXMC010000014.1 GCA_013036315.1 Vulcanimicrobiota bacterium | reverse complement strand
CGCACGAGCGTAAGATGCAATCGGACGAGTCCACGCTTCGGCTGAACATCGGCAACGTTGACAGACCAGAAGTCCATCCAATCAGCCTCGTAGACCGTATTCGACCAGTGCGCGCCCACGTCGAGGATCTGCGGAGGTTTGCCGAATTGTGCGGCGTTGTAGGCAAAGGTGTACGCGCCGGTGGGACGGCCATTATTGTTGTTCACGACAACGCCGTCCGAAGTGAGGGTGAAGCGAGAGGCGCCATCTTTTGATTCGTTCGGCTCTCCCGGGCCAACCCATGAGATCGATGACGGTGAGACGCTTGAAACGGTGTAGATACTCAAGCTCTCACGCTGTGAACCAGTCAAGGTGCGGTAGCGCAGCTGCTCTCCGGCGCGCACCTGCGGAACGAGCAGGGCCGGCAGGGTCACGGCGGGAGGGGCGGCTCCGAAAAGTCCAACGGCAAAAACGAGGACCAGCGATCGCGCAGCAAACACTTGGATCACCTTTCTTGATTGACGGCCGCATAAGCGGCTGCGTCGTTGACGTCGGCGAATGCGCCTTCGTCCTCAACCGGCAACGGTACGCGCAAGAGCTCGGGGTCGTCGCGCAAGCCCTGGAGCGAGTCGCCGGTTAGGACGTCAACGCGGCTGCGGGCGCGCGGCGAAAAGAAGACAGGGTGGCCGCCGACGCCGTCACGCTCGGGGAAGCAGACGTCAGCGCCCGACGCGAGGCCGTGCTGGGCGACCATCTTTGCGAGTGCTTCGGTCACGAGCGGTTTGTCGCCCAGGAAAACCAGGAGCGCGCTTTCGGGCGGCGCCACGCCATTTGCAATTTCGAACGAGTGCGCCATGCCCAGATCGGGCTTAGCATTGAGAATCACTTGCATGCGCGGGCGCACGCGAATGTGCGGCGCAACTTCGGGCGAACTCACGACGATCGTGTCATAGTCGCGCGTAACATCGAGCACGCGATCGAGCATCGGAACGCCACGCACATCCATCAGGAGCTTCTGGGCTCCCATGCGCGAGGAGCGCCCCGCCGCTAGGACAACTGCGGTGACTTCCAATGCCCTCTGACCGGTCCGCTGCCGCCTGCTAAACGCCCGCCTTGGCGGCCGTGACGCAACGCTATGATCTCGGCGGCGATCGCGATCGCCGTTTCCTCGGGCGTGCGCGATCCGAGATCGAGTCCGATCGGCGCATTCAAGCGCGCAAGTTCCGTATCGCTCGCACCGAGTTCGCGTAACTGCGCGAGGCGCCGTTCGTTGGTGCGCCGGCTGCCCATCACGCCGATGTATCCGGCATTGGTTTGCAGCGCCGCACGAATCAAAGGAATGTCGAATTTCTCATCGTGGGTGAGCGCTACGATCGCGGTGCGTTCGTCAACGGGCGCTTCGCGCAGAAAATCATCGGGCCACGCGACCACCACGCGGTCGGCTTCCGGAAACCGCTCGGGAGTTGCAAATGCGGCGCGCGCGTCGCACAACGTCACCTCGTAACCGAGCAGTTTTGCAACGCGCACCATCGCGTGCGCGAAGTCGATTGCGCCGAAGATATACATGCGCGGCTTAGGCAAAACGCGGTGAATGAAAACGCTAACGTCGCCATGCGGTTCACCTTCGTCGCCGTAGCTGCGAATTTCGGTAGCGTCGCCCGCGATCGACGCGCGCACTTCGGCGGTGACCACATCGTCGAGACGATCGTTTCCGAGCGAGCCAAACGACGAATCTTCAAAGAGAAAGAGCCGGTTGGCCAATCCGCGATCGTCCAGCCGAACCGCTTCAGCGACCAGCGTTTCCGACGAGAGGCGCCGTTCGACGGCAGCGGTCTCCGCTTGCTCGAGGGGCTCGACAAGCACGCTCAGCGTTCCGCCGCAACTCAGCCCGACGGCTTGTGCATCGGCGTCGGAAAGGCCGTACTCGACCAGGCGGGCCTGCCCGCTGCGCAGCACCCCGGCAGCCTCCTGCGCGAGGGCCGATTCCACGCAGCCGCCGCTGATCGAGCCGAAGAGCGCTCCGGACGACGAGATGGCCATGACCGCGCCGGGATCGCGCGGGGCCGACCGCAGGACGTCCACCAGCGTTGCGAGCGCGACCCGCTCGCCGGAGTCCTGTTGGCGGCGGATCTCCGCCAGGAGTTCGTGCATGCGCATGGCTTCAACGGGCGCCCGGTGAAGTCCGACTAGCTATGCTGTGGCAGCAGTATTTCCAACCGCGTTCAGTGGCGCGAGCGCTTGCATTGCTGCGCGAATACGGCGATGCGGCGCGCATCGTTTCGGGCGGCACCGACGTGCTGGTCGAACTGCAGCGCGGCGTCAAAATGACGCAGACGTTGATCGATATCACGCAACTGCGCGAGCTGAAATACGTGCGCGACGACGGCGACCGCATTGCGATCGGCGGGCTCGCGACGCACAACGACGTGCTCGCGTCGCAAGCGTGCGCACAACGCGCGCTGCCGTTGGTGCAGGCCTGCGTCGAGGTGGGCGCGCCACAGATTCGCACACGCGCGACCATCGCGGGGAACCTTGTTACCGCTTCGCCCGCGAACGATACGATCGTTCCGCTGATCGCGATGGGCGGCGAGATCGTGCTGCAGAGCGTCGACGGCGAGCGCGTCGTCGACATCGCGGAATTCTTCACCGGCTTCCGTAAAACGCAGATGCGCGCAGACGAACTGTTGCGCGAGATTCGGATGCGTCCGCTGGCCGCCGGCGAGCGCGGAATATTTTTGAAACTCGGGTTGCGCCGCGCGCAGGCGATATCGGTCATAAGTGTCGCCATCGTTATCACTCGGAGCGAAGCGCGGATCGCGCTCGGATGTCTCGCGCCGACGATCGTCCGCGCGAAGAATGCCGAAGGTGCGCTCGCCGGCAAGCCGTTGAATGCGCAGACGATCGCTTCCGCTGCGCGGGCTGTGCTCGCGGACGTTTCGCCGATCGGCGACGTACGCGGAAGCGCGGAATATCGCCGTCTTGCCGTGAGCGCGCTTTTGGAACGCGGCCTGCAACGGATCGCGGATGATGCATGCGCGGAAGGGGTGCCCGAGCGCCACGTGTTGCTGGACACGGGCGAGGAGCCGGCGCTCTCGGTTAAAGAATTCGACGGAACGATCGTTTCGATCGTCAATGGAAAGCGCTCGGAACTGCGCGACGCCGGCCGCAAAACGCTGCTCAACGCCTTGCGTGAAAACGCGGGGCTGACCGGCTCGAAGGAAGGTTGCGCCGAGGGAGAGTGCGGCGCGTGTACGGTTTGGCTCGACGGGCAGGCAGTGATGTCGTGCCTGGTTCCGGCGGCGCAAGCGCACGGTCACAAGCTCGTGACGATCGAGGGGCTTGCAACGAGCCACAATGGGAAGCCGCTGCATCCGTTACAGCAGGCGTACATCGACCACGGCGCCGTGCAGTGCGGGTTTTGTATTCCCGGGATGCTGATGGCGGGCGCGAAGCTGCTGCAAGAATGCGACGCGCCGACGCTGGAACAGCACCAAACGGCGATCAGCGGAAATATTTGCCGCTGCACGGGCTACCGCAAGATCCTCGATGCGATGCAACAAGCTGCCGATCAAGTAACGGCGCATCAGGCGGTTCCCGACGAGGTTGCGACGCGAGCGTGAGTAAGCGAAGTTTGCGCCTTGCCGCGGGCGTCGCGATCGCGTGCACGAGTCTGGTCGTGTTTCGTACCGGAGTTGCATTTGCCCAGACCACGTCGGGCGATCAAGCATTGTACGAAAACGTCCATCAGCTGCTCGGCCAAGGAAAATCCGACGACGCGCTTACCTTACTCAACACGACTATTGCGGCCGGCGGCACGCCTATGGCTTACACGCTGCGCTGCGAAGTCTATACGCGTCTTCAAAAATATGATACCGCGGCGCCGGATTGTGCGAAGGCGTTGCAACTCGCGCCGAAGTTTGCGCTCGCGCACCGGACGGAAGGCGACCGATTGTATGATAGCGGCGATCTTCAAGGCTCTCTCAAGGAATATGACCTCTACTTGGCATTAAACCCGGGCGACGCCGCAGGGTATTGGCGGCGCTGCGACGCGCGGCGGCGGCTGAATGATTGGACGGGCGCGCAGGCCGACTGCGATAAGGCGTTCGCGGCATATCCGGATAATCCCAACGTGCGGATTTCGCGCGGGCGGATTGAACTGCAAAACAAAGTTTACGACAAAGCATACGCGGATTTCGACTTTGCGGTCAACGCGCTCCCGGGTGATACGGTTGCTCTCTATTGGCGCGGATACACCGCGTTACAAATGAACCGCTACGGCCAGGCCGTTGCGGATTTTTCGGCGGCGACAAAAAACGGTGACGAGGCTCCGGATACGTACTTTAATCGCTCAAGCGCGTATATGGGACTGGGCAAGAAAGATTTAGCGAAGAGCGATTGGGAAACCGGGATTGCGCTCGAACGAAAATACGGATTGTGTGACGACGCCAACGCGAAGGCGCTTCTTGAGACCGTCATGTTTGGTGGAAACCAGGTCACGGCGGTGATATGCAGATAATCGGACAAGCCGTTCCGCGCCCCGATGCGCTCGAGAAAGTCACGGGCGCCGCAAAATATCCAGCCGATCTGGTGCGCGCGGACATGGTGCAATTGAAAGCGGTGTTCGCGAACCGCGCGCATGCGCGAATTTTGT
>JAAXMC010000013.1 GCA_013036315.1 Vulcanimicrobiota bacterium | reverse complement strand
GGCCAAGCCGCCCTCTTTCGTCGCGTTGCCGTGACCGTTGCCGTGATTGCGACCCACCGGTACGGTCAGCGCGGCGGCCACCACGTTATCTTCACCGAATGCCGCCGCAAGTTTTTCCTCGTTGCCGATCCCGTTTTGCGGGCTGACGAACACGCATTTCTGCGGGAACGCAATGGCCTTGCGCAGCGTTTCGATCGCGCGGTCCGTATCGTAGGATTTCACCGCGACGATGGCCACGTCGGCATCCACCGGCGTCACCTCGGCCAAGTCGCGCGGCGCATAAGTGACGTCGACGTTGACGCTCTGCAGCAGATCGCCCAGGTATCTGCCGACCGCGCCGGCGCCGACGATATAAACTTTCATCCGGTGCTGCCGAACCCGGCCGCGGCGCGTTCGCTCTCCGGCAGATCTTCAATCAAGTCGAACTGTGCGCGCGAAACGGGCGCAACGATCAACTGCGCGATGCGATCGCCGCGGCGAATCGTAAACGGCTCGGTGCCGAGATTCGCAAGAACGACGCACACGGGACCCCGATAGTCGGCATCGATCGTTCCGGGTGAATTCAAACACGTAACGCCGTGGCGCATCGCCAAGCCGCTGCGCGGACGCACCTGCGCTTCATAGCCCGCAGGCAACGCGATCGCAAATCCGGTTGGAACCAGCGCGCGCGCACCCGGCAGCAGCGTAAGATCTTCTAAAACCGCAGCGCACAGATCGGCGCCCGCGGCTTCTTCGCTCATATATCTGGGAAGCGGGAGTCCTTCGCCGTCAGGCAGCCTCTTGACCGCGACCGTGACCGGAGCCATGGCCGCTCATTTAGCAAGCAGTGAGGCCAACTCTTCTTGAAAGCTTTCGACGTCGCGGAACTGGCGGTAGACGCTTGCGAAACGGATGTACGCAACCTTGTCCAGGCTGCGCAGCGAGTCCATGAGTTTCTCGCCGATCAGCGTCGCGGGAACTTCGCTTTCACCGCGCGCGAACAGATCGCGCTCCAGGTTCGACGCGACCACTTCCATCTGCGCTTCGGAGACGGGACGCTTTTCACACGCCCGGCGCAAGCCGGCCAAAATCTTCTCCCGGCTGAACTGCTCGCGGCGCGCGTCTTTCTTCACGACGAACAGCCGCGGCGCTTCCATGCGCTCGTAAGTCGTGAAGCGATGTTTGCAGCGCGGGTCCAAGCATTCGCGCCGGCGCCGAACGACGCTCTCATCGTCGCGCGAGTCGACGACGCGCGTCTCGTTTTTCCGGCAAGTCGGACAAATCAGCGGCAAGCCCTCACGGAGCGTCCCACATATTGTGGGTCATCCCATTATAGGCCACTATCGGTTGCGGCGCAAAGGTTCGCCGATTTCCGCCTAGTGGTTTTGGCTTCTATTGGGCCAAAGTGACTCTGCCTGTTTTCCCTCGGTAAGTCAGTGTGTGGTCTTGCAAGAATGTGCGGCCGATGAGTGCTCGGTGAATCATTCCAGCCTCGGTCAAGTTAACGCCGCAAAACTCTCCGTAGATCAGGGACTTCAGCGCGGGGATACTGATTTGTGCGAGGTACACGTCGGCCAGGGTCTCCCCTCCCGCGCCCCCTAGCGCACGGTTATGGTCAATGATCGGTAGATTCAGCGCCACTGCGAGCTGGGTGTCAATGAAGCTTTCACTGGCACCAGTATCTACCAGGGCGGGCAAGTCCTTGGCCCCGGGAGTAGGCACCAACCCCTTCCCTGGGACGTAGCTGGGGTCGAATCCTATATCGACAAGAATGGTCGGACCGTGGCGTATTAGCTGCTCGGAGCCGGTACCATCTTTGCCATCTTTAAACCCGCAGTCAGCCTTGCGAATCCGCTTGGTCTGCTTTTTCTTCTTAGTCCCTCGCATATTTCGGCTGGTACATCAACGCGGCGGGCATAGCTGTTGGCGGAGCGCCGACCTGACGTATGAGGTACGGACCGCGTCCAAAACGCTTAACCGCTACTTCGGCCGCAGAGTCAAGGCTATCGTAAGCGCCAATAAAATCATCGCCGTGGAACACCACCCATTTTTGATAATGTTCACGTTCTAGTTGGGGACGCATCCGCTCAAAGGCGGCGATTTCTTGTTCAAGCATCGGCATTTGCCATGACCCCCTTTCCCCTCACGTTGGTTCCCTGGTTCGGGCTTTACTTCTTCAGGGCGGACTTCCGCCTGCGCTGGTCGCGAAGGCCGACCGATCTTGCCCTAGTGCTTTGTGCGGTTACAGCTAAACAATGTCCAGCGGCCAAGCGAGCGCCTTCTGAACGTGCTACACTAAAGTCCGCAACTATACGGTTTGACCGCTCCAGCGTGGTGGCCAATGCGCATTCTGCGAGAGGCTACGCTCATGAAGAGCGCAGAGCAGCTTTGGGCCCGCATCAGGGTGGCCGCGCAAGAATTGGCCGCTTCCAGCCCCGGCCTCACCTACACCCAGGCCGAGAACCTCGTCCTCGAGTTCAATCGCGCCGCGCAGGGAGAGCCACTCCCCGAAGATGCGCGCGTCCATCTGACAATCGAGCTGCTGAACCTTGTGGCCCGGCACCGGCGCGGACTGCACGGCGCGGAGGCCTCGCTCTAAGAAAAAACCGGCAGGTCGCCCCGCCGGCTGTGCGTGGGCGGCGGCTGTTAGCTCGACGCCCCGATTTTGAACATCTTCGTCCCGCACACGGGGCACTTGCCCTCAGTTGCCGGACGGCCGTTCTTCATTGTGATCTGAACGGCGTCTTTGATCTCACGTTTGGTCTTGCACTTCACACAGTACGCTTCAGCTGCCACGTTCGATTCCTCTCAAGACCTCGCCGGCTATGGGTAGCCTGCCGGGTTGGGGGCCCTATTCCCAGGCATACCCGACTTTCCCCCTCGTGGGCACGAGGGAAGTGACCTTTGGCGGAAGGAGCACCCTTTCAGGTAGCCGTTTCCCGCGTGAAGGGGCGGTATGGAGAATCCGACTTGGCGCGCCCGCGCCGATTTTGAAGCGCTGCGCGACCCCCGGCCGCTGCCGGCGATCTTCGAGGGCCTTTGGGTTACCGGAAATCCCGACGGTTTGCAGCGGCCCAGCATTGCAATCGTCGGCACGCGCGCGGCGTCGGGTTACGGGCGCGCGACGGCGCAACGTTTTGCAAGCGAGCTCGGCGCCGCGGGCTGCTGCATTATCTCCGGGCTTGCGTTAGGCATAGATGCCGCGGCGCACGAAGGCGCGCTCGACGCCGGCGCACCGACGATCGGGGTGCTCGGCGGCGGACACAACAAATTTTTTCCGCGGCGCAACCGCGCTCTCGCCGAGCGCATGGTGACCGCAGGCGGTGCGGTGATTTCGCCGTTCGCGCCCGACCACGACACTTTTCCGCCACAGTTCTTGCAACGTAACGGCGTGGTCGCCGCGTTGGCCGATGCCGTGGTTGTTATTGAAGCTCCCGCGCGCAGCGGCGCGCTCAACACGGCCGGCTGGGCAGCCGGACGCATTCCCGTGTTCGCGGTGCCGGGCGATATCGATCGCCCGCACGTCGCGGGTTGCCATGCGCTGATTCGCGATGGAGTTACGCTCGCGCGCAACGCGCAAGACGTGCTCGACGATCTGCATCTGATGAAGCTGCCGATCGGGATTGCAAGCAAGGAAAAGCCGCGCCCAAGCGATCCGCTTCACGCGAAGATTGTGGACATGCTGGAGGCCGGCGAAGCAACGCTCGACGAGTTGTGCGCGGCATGCGCTGAGAGCACGGCCCAGCTGCTCGCGGCGCTCTCGGTGCTGGAAATGCAGGGTCTTATCGAATCGCGCGCCGGCTCGCGCTACGCTATCGCTTCTGGCGGAAAGTGATGCTGATCCGGGGCGCGACCGGCTGCCGCAGTTTTGGAATGGTGTGCTCCCAGAAATCCTGCGCACGGCCCGCCATGACGAATAGGCTTCCCGGTTCGAGCGCGCAGGCGAACGCCCGGCGCGGCCGCGCCTTACTGCGCACGTGCATCTCGCGCACCGCTCCCAAACTCACCACTGCGACGATACCCTTGTCGATCAGATCTTCCGTATGGTCGCTGTGCCAGGCGACGCTGTCGTTCGCGTCGCGATAATACTGTAGCGACACAGCATTGAAACGCGCCTTCAAGAAGTTTTCGACGCGGTTTTGCACGGCCGTAACCTCAGCGGGCATGCCGCCGTCGGTGGAAAATCGCGCGATCAGACGCGGCACGCTCACCGTGCGGTCGTACATCCACATCGTTTCCCGAGTCCACGTCAAGCTCTGCGAAAAATGTCGAAACAGCCGTTTGCTTTCGCTCGCATCGAGCACGCCCGGATAATAGGCGACCGTGCCGCTTTCATCGTCGACAAAGATGCGTTCGGCTGTCCCGAAGAGCGCCAGCTGCTGCACGCAAGCTTGAACACGGAGGGCGCATACGGCGTTGCGAACCTACGCGCATGCATCTGCGAATTTTGGCCGCCGGCAAGCTGCGGGATCCGGCGGTCGCCGCGATCGCTGCCGAATTCCAAAAGCGGCTGGGCGCCTATCACCGGCTTGAGATTACCGAACTGCGCGCCTCGAGCGGCTCGGATCCCGCCAAAGCAATTCGCGAGGAGGGAGAGCGCGCGCTAAAGGCCGCCGGAGCCGGCGTGCTCTGGGTGCTCGATCGCGAGGGCACCGAGCTCTCGAGCGAAGAGCTCAGTGCAAAGGTGATCGAACTGGAATCGCGCGGACGTCCGCTGACGCTCGTCATCGGCGGCACGTTCGGCACGTCGCAGCCCGTGCGAAAGCGCGCCGATTTCGTCTGGTCGCTTTCGAAACTCACGTTCTTGCACGAGTGGGCGCGGATGCTCGTGCTGGAACAGCTCTACCGGGCGGCGAAGATCGCGCGCAGTGAGCCCTACCACCACTAGCGGCGGCCCGGTCCTTCCGGAAGCCGCCCTTTCGATTTTCTCCGGCGCGCTGCGCGATGCGATCGCCGCGCGCTATCAAGATGCGCCCGAGGGAGAGATCGCGTTCGAAGCCCCGCGCCGCCCCGAGTTCGGAGATTTTGCGACCAATGCCGCGTTTTCGCTAGCGAAAATCGCGCGCACCTCGCCGCAGCACGTTGCGACCACGCTCATCGCTGATTTGCAGCAACGCACGCCAAAACTAAGCGAGCTCTTCGCCGAGATTTCGGCGACCGCCGGCTTCATCAACGTGCGTTTTCAACCGGAAGTGTGGCAGGCCGCCGTCGCGCACATCGTGCGCGACGGATCGAATTTCGGACAAGGCGCCAGCCGGAACCAGCGCATCTCGCTCGAGTTCGGCAGCGCAAACCCGACCGGGCCGCTAGTCGTTGTGCAGGGGCGAACGTGCAGCATCGGCGCGACGCTGGCCAACGCCATGAAGTTTTACGGCTACGACGTCTTTACGGAGTGGATCATCAACGATGCCGGCGGCCAGCTCGATACGCTCGGACGATCGCTCTACGCGCGGTACAGACAGATCTACGATCCGAAATTTCCCTTTCCTGAGGACGGATATCCCGGGGATTACCTCGTCCCGATCGCAACGGTGATTGCAGATTCCGACGGCAAACGGTGGATCGATGAGGATGAAAGCGGTTGGCTTTCATATTTTTCAGCGACCGGCCGTGACACGCTCGTCGCGCAGCAGCGGCGCACGGCCGAACGTTTCGGCGTGCACTTCGATCTGTGGCAGAGCGAGAAAGAGTTGCAAGATGCCGGCGCCGTGCAGGCGGGGCTGCAGCGGCTCATCGACGACGGCGTTACGTACGAAGACGATGGCGCAATCTATTTTCGCGCGACGCAATTCGGCGACGACAAAGATCGCGTGCTCGTTCGCCGCGACGGCAGGCCGACTTATTTTTGCACGGACGTCGCCTACCACTACGCCAAGCTGCAGCGTGCCGACCGCGTGATCGATATCCTCGGGCCCGACCATCACGGTTACATCGGCCGCTTAAAAGGCTTGGCCGAAGCGCTCGGTTATCCGCGCGAGCGTCTGGACGCTTTGATCGCGCAACAGATAACACTGATGCGCGGGCACGAGCAGGTCAGCATGAGCAAACGCGCCGGCCAAATCGTCACGCTCGACGAAATCCTGGACGAAGTGGGCGTCGACGCGGCCCGGTTCTTTTTCGTGCTTCCGGCCCCCGAATCGCCGCTTACCTTCGATCTTGCGCTCGCTAAAGAGCAGAGCAACGAAAATCCGGTTTATTACGTGCAGTATGGCCACGCCCGGATCGCCTCAGTTTTCAGAAATGCCGACGCTGCGGACGTCAAGGCTGCTCACGCCGGCGCCGCGCTGACGACGCTGGTCCATCCCGCCGAGCTGGCGTTAGCGCGGCGTACCGCCGAACTTCCGAGCCTCATCGCCAACGTCGTCGAGCGCCTCGCGCCCCACCGCCTTACGCGATACGCGCGCGACGTCGCTTCGGACTTTCATCAGTTTTACACGGAGTGCAAGATCCTCACGGCCGATCGCGACGAAAGGATCGCGCGTTTGAGTTTGTGCATCGCAACGCAAACCGTGCTCGCGCGCGTCTTGAACATCATCGGCGTCAGCACGCCGGAATCGATGTAGGTTTACTCCTCGAGCGAGTAGAGCCACCAGCGGGGCTTGCCCACTTTGGCATGACGGTCGAAATAAATCGTGAAGCGGCGGCCGTCGGCGATTTCTATTTCGTACCAATGCCGCGCCAAATACTTATCGCCGCGATCTTCTTTCAGCGAGCGCCAGACCTTTACCACGCTTTTTATCGTCAGCGTTTCGTCGCGCCACGTGAAGGCGCTCGGCAAACCCGGTTCGCCGTGCTCCATAGCGGCTGAGTCAAACGATTCGACCACCGGTTTGAGAGCTTCGGAGATGAACCGCTTGGTCAACTTTCCGAGACGACGATTTCTATATCGGGCAGCGCCGCGGGCGCAGGTGCCGCCGATGTTCCGAGATCGGCAAACTCAATCTGCGCGTGCAGCCACGGTCCGATGAAATATCCCCAGATGAGTTTGATGAGCGCAGCCGCCGGAATGCCTAATATCAATCCCGGCAGTCCGAAGAGCTCGCCGCCGGCGAAGACGGCAAACATCACGCCGATCGGCGAGACGCCGATGCTCTCGCCCATGATCCGCGGGACCAGAATGTTGTCGCTGATGCGCGCGATGATGAACGTGACCGTTTCGACTCCGACGACCATCCCTAGGCCCTGCGGCGCAGCGAGCACGAGCCCGACCAGATGCGCCACGATCATGCCGACGATCGGAATGGCGTACGAAACGGCACTCACCAATCCGAACAGCAGCGCGAATTTGAAACCGAAGATCGCCGTGATACCGGCAATCAGCACGCCGGTAATGGTGCAGACGATGATCTGCCCAGAAATGTAGCTGCCGAACATGTGCGTCGCTTGACTCGCCAGCATCAGCGCGGTTTGCCGCCTGCGTGTGGGAAAGAGCGCAGCAAATCCTTCGGCCATTTGGTTTTGGTTCAGCAGCATGAAGACCGAGAGAATCAGCGCCGAGATGGCGATGAACAAGGCCGTCGCGACGTTGAGCGCGAGCGCGCCGACCGAGGCTAACCCCGCCGTGAAGATCGCGGTTACGTGCTCAACGCTGAACTGCTGTACGTTGAAAAACTGTGAGGGCAGATTCAGGCTCGGAAATCGCTGCTGGATGCCGTTGCGCATGTCGAGCATCCATGTTTCGGCAGTCTTGATGTAGGCGGGAACGTTTGCGAGCAGCGCTTGCGACTGCGCAAACAGCATCGGCATGACGATGACGATAAAACCGGTGACGATGATGATAAGCACGGTAAAGACGATGGTAATCGCCAGCGGCCGCGGTATCCGGCGCGCCTCCAACCGTTTCGAAATCGGATGAACCGCGGATGCCAAGAATAGCGCGATCACAAAGATCGTCATCGTCTTGGGTATGCGCGCGGCTAACAAGAGCGCGAGCCCAAACGCGACCAGGATGCCTATGACAATAGCGACGCGACGCCAGTTCGTAGTGTTTACAACGCTCTGCATAACTCCGTTTATCTACTACGCCCGCGCGCCGGGCGTTCCATGCCTAGCTGCGCCGGGATCCGGGGTCGTCGACCGGCGCGCCCCGGCGGCATTGGGGGCAGTCGCGTTCTTCATACGAGACAATCGGCATCTCCAAAAGCGCGACCGTCGGAACGCCGAATTCCGCCTCGCCTCGCCGCACGATCGCGCCGACGCCGGCAATGGTGGCGCCGGCCGTACGCGCGACGCGCATGACTTCTTCGACCGAACCGCCCGTCGTAATCACATCTTCGGCTACCAGCACGCGGTCTGCCGCCGTCAGCTGGAAACCGCGCCGCAGAACCGGAACGCCGCCTTCTTTTTCCGCGAATATCGCCTTCACGCCTAAAGCGCGCGCGACTTCATACCCGAGAACGATCCCTCCGACGGCCGCACTCATAACGACGGTCGGATGCGCATCGCGAAACGCGTCCGCAATCGCGCGCGCGACCGGTTCGACCAGCTTCGGATCTTCCAATACGCGGAATTTTTGGATAAAACGGTCGCTGTGACGGCCCGAGCTCAAACGGAAATGTCCGTCGAGCAACGCGCCGCGCGCGCGCAGCTCCTGTTCCAGGTCCAGAGTCAACGCATCTCGTCGAGAATGGCTTTCGCGGCCTCGAGCGGATCCTGCGCTTCCGTGATCGGCCGCCCTACCACCAGGTAATCCGCGCCCGCTTCCACCGCTTCGCGCGGCGTCGTCACCCGCTTCTGATCCGCGTGTGCCGAACCCGTCGGACGAATCCCGGGCGTCAGCGTCAAAAAATCTTCCCCGAAGTAACGCTTGAGATCGCGCACCTCGTGCGCGCTGCAAATGACGCCGCTGCAGCCCGCGTCGCGCGCGAGCGCGGCCAGCCGCATCGCAGTCTCTCCCAAACCACCGCGAAAACCGAGTTCGTTGAGATCTTCGGGGCCGATGCTGGTGAGTATCGTGACTGCGAAGACATGCGGCGCCGTCATTCCCAGCTCGGCGGCACGCGCTTCGACGTTGTCGACCACCGCGCGCATCATGTCGTTGCCGCCAATCGCGTGCACGTTGATGATGCGCGTGCCCTGCCGCACGAGCTGCCGTGCGGCCGCGCCTGCCGTACGCGGAATGTCGTGCAGCTTGGCGTCGATGAAGTGACGCACGTCGCGCGCTTCCATGTGCGCGAAGATCCGATCGCCATAACCGTAGAGCGCTTCCAATCCAACCTTAAAAAGCACGTCGAGCTCGTAGAGCCGATCGACGAGCTGTTCGGCTTGCGCTACGGTCGGAACGTCCAGCGCGACGACGAGCTGCGCCACTACCCCACGTCGCCTTCATACTGGAACGGACTTCCAAACCCGACGTTGGCCTTGCCGACGATATCGCGCAGCGAACGCAGCCCGCGCGCCGCCAGATACGCGCGCAATTCGTCCACGATCTTTATCGGAATGCGCGGATCGGTAAAATTAGCCGTTCCGATCGCGATCGCGCTCGCGCCGGCCAGAAAAAACTCGAGCGCGTCGGTTGCGTTTTCGATCCCGCCCTGCCCGACGATGGGAATCGAGACTGCCCGCGCAGCTTCGTAGACCGCCAGCACCGCTACCGGCCGTATCGCCGGGCCGGATAACCCACCCGAGACATTGCCCAAACGCGGTTTCCAAGCGTGCACGTCGATGGACATTCCACGCAACGTGTTAATGACCGCCAGCGCGTCGGCACCCGCACTCTCCGCTTCGCCCGCAATGGCCGCAATGTCGGTGACGTTGGGCGAGAGTTTGACGATAAGCGTCTTATCGGTCACCGCCCGCACCGCGCGCACGACACGCCCCGTCAAATCCGGATCGCATGCGAACGTTTCTCCCTCCGATCCGACGTTGGGGCACGAGATGTTCAGCTCGATCGCGGCGATCTCGGCGCGCGCCGCGAGCCGCTGCGTAACATACGCATAATCGTCCACGGAAAACGCCGCCACGCTGCCGATCACCACGCACGGCCGTTTCGCGAATTTCGCAACCTCGTTATCGAGATACCAGTCGATGCCCGGATTCTGCAGGCCGATCGCATTGAGCATGCCGGCCGGCGTCGCCACCAGCCGCGGCATCGGATTGCCCAGCCGCGGCTCGCGCGTGACGCTCTTCAAAACGACCGCGCCGATCTGCGAGAGATCTGCAAACGGCTCGAACTCTTCGCCCGAGCCGTAACATCCGCTCGCCATCAATGTCGGATACGGCAATTCGAGCTTCCCGATTCGTACAGAAAGGTCGGGGACGCACGCGCCTTTTTGTGTCGAGCCGAGGCTCATGTCACCCTCGCTTTTTTTCATAGTTAATCGCTCGGGTGACACGAGCCCCGTCTCTCACAAACGGCGCGTGCGCTAAAGATGTTAAGCAACGGCGAGCCCTGTGCCGACCGAGCGATTAACCATAAAAAAAGCGAGGGCGGCATAGGGCTCGCGCTGCGATCGCGGCATGGGTCACACGACTCGTAAACGATCACCATCTGAGCTCGTGCGCCCAAAATACGGGCCCTTCCTTGCACACGCGAGCGTAGACGAACCCATCGTCGCCGGCGGGCTTCGGAAACTTCGGAGCTTGCGGGCTGGCGCGATCGAGCGGCACGACGCAGCCCCAGCATCCGCCGACTCCGCACGCAAATGCTTCCTCGAGCGCGAGCTGCGCGGGCACGCCTAGCTCGCTCGCGACGAATGCGGTCGCGCGCAGCATCGGCGACGGTCCGCACGCCAGAATGAGATCGGGTTTGTCTTCTGCGGCGGCCAAGAGTTCGGTGATGAATCCGCGATGGCCGAGCGAACCGTCGTTGGTCGCGCAGCAAAGTTCGCAACCCGCGGTTGCAAAGCGATCGCGATCCACTAGGAAATCAACGCTGCGCGCGCCGTAAAAAAGACGCACCCGCGCGCCGGCTTCGACAAGCATCTGCGCCGGCAGCAGCACCGAGGCAATGCCCACGCCGCCGGCGACGATCGCAACATCGCGAGCGCCGGCAAATGTAAAGCCATTGCCAAGCGGCCCCGTCAGCGAAAGCTTATCACCGTGCCTTAATTCAGCTAATTCCCGGGTGCGCGCGCCGCATACAAAAAACAGGAAACTGGCGCGCTCTCCTTGTGCTTCATAGATGGCAAGCGCCGTCGCGGCGCGTTCTCCGCCCGGCGGTACCGCCATGACGAACTGGCCCGGACGCGTCACGGCGACCAGTTCCGGAGCGTAAAAACCTAGGAGGACAACGCCGGGCGCGAGCTCCGTGCGGTCGAGCACCACAACGTCACGAACCGATGGTCCGGCGAGCATCGATTTTCCATTCTCGCAAGCATCCGGACATACTCCCGTAACAGAATATTTAATCAAAAGTGCGACGTTTGACTGAACCCACTTGCGACAAAAGCCGTTATAGGGTATAGAACGAAAAAAGAAAGGAGGGTCCAGGTATGGCAGGTCTCATGGTCTTCAAATCGCTAGCCGACGCGCTAAGAGCGGGCTACCAGGTTTATGACCGGACGTCTGACGGTTACCTCGTCCGGACGCGGACTGCGGCTGGATGGGCTATCGCCCTGGTCTCCTGTAAGTGACGCGCAGGCTTCCTTACTAAAAAAGAACCGCCGGCTTGCCGGCGGTCTTTTTTTATCACCTGACGTCGGGCGGACGGACGGGTGGCTCGAGTTCGGTTGTCGTTCCCGGCCGCCAGCCGTAAGGGCCCTCTTGCGGGGGCGGCGCCATCGTGTGCGGCTGCACCGGCGGCGGACCCAACAACGTCCATCCTCCCAAGTGCGCGCCGGACATTAGCGCCAAAATTATCTGCGCCAATCCCACGAAGAGCGGAATCAATCCGCCCAGCAGCCACGGTCCGGGCCGGCCTGGATCGATGAACGACAGGCCGATCAGCAACGCTAAGCCGATCATCGAAATCGTTACGCCTTTGCGCAGAACGCGATCGGGATACTGACCCGACGACGGATCCGTCCCGGCGTAGGGAGGTGCCGTGCTGCCCGAATATACGAACGGGTTGTAACCGGCGCGCTCAGCGCGCCGCGCGGCGCGCGGATCCAGCGGCGGCGTGATTCCACGCCGGATCATTTCGAGGCGTTCTTGGTGCGACCACCAGCGGTGAGCGATCGCATATGCGAGCGGCATCCCGAACACGACGAGTATCGCAATGACGGCGACAAAATTATCAGACGCGTGAGTCATTCTAGTTAACTCCGTTCGTGGTGACGCGGATGCTGCCGTCTTGCGTAGCGACGTCCAGCGAGCCCGAGCCGTTTCCAAGTTTGTAATCGGTTGGCGATGAGTCGTCCTGACGCATGCCGTTGATGCGGATGCTGCCGTCAGCCGTGCGCGCGTGCACCGTCAAATTTCCGGTGTCCGCGAACGCCAGCGTAATCGAACCGTCGGCAGTATGGGCGGTTCCGTTGCGGACGCGCAAAGACGAAGCGCGAATGGAGCCATCCGCCGTGGCGACGTTGAACGTATCGGCGTCAACGTTATCGAGCGTGATGTGTCCGTCGGCGGTTGTCAGCGTAAGATCGCCGCTGCGCAGATTCGTAGCGGTGATGTGTCCGTCGTCGGAATGGGCGCTGATCGTTCCGGTCAGATCGCTCAAGTCGGCGCCGCCGGAGTGCGTGATTTCGATCGTTGCATCCGCGGGCACCGCAACTTCCGTCCGGCTGGTTTCGAAGCCGAAAATCATGACGCGCCCCGGCATGGCGGGCCGTTCGATGACGATCCCGTCGGCAGTCGTACGAACTTGCAGATGTTGCGGCCGCGACCCCCAACCCCAGCCCCCGAGCCGGGTGGCGTCGGTGATGTGGACCTTGCCGTCGGCCGACGGCGTTACGGCAACGCGCGAATCGGCATCGTCGATCACGACATGCGGATGCGAGCCGGCATCTACCGCCGGCAGCGAATATGGCGCGTAGCTGAAATCGTGGGCCCCTCCAACCGCCGAAAAAGTCTTGAGGCCGCCGGCCGAAACGACGATCACGGCGGCTATGAAGAGCTCGGTGGCTATGAGGACGGCGATGATGCCGGTTCGAGAGTAGCGCATTCTGACCCAAGTACGGGCCGGGCCGGGGGAGTGTTTCAGGCCGCCGAAACAATGCTTCGCGCGCGCGCGTATGACGAGCGTGGCTGCAGCCGTCTTGGAGGCCCTAGCAATCGACCCGGCGACCCCTGTCGACGACCAGACGCTCGTGGCCGAAACACTGGCCGGCCGCGGCGAAGCCTTCGGCACGCTGGTCGAGCGATACGACCGGGCGGTCTACCACCTGGCCTATCGCACGCTGCACGACGCCGAGGAAGCGCGCGACGTCGCCCAGGAGGCCTTTTTCAAGGCCTTTCGCAGCCTGCGAACCTTCCGGCCCGGAGCCAAATTCTCGACCTGGATTTTTTCGATCGCCTACCACGCCTGCTGCGACCGATTGGGCCGCCGCAAACGTTATTCGAACGAGGAGCTTCCCGACCGGGCCGATCCCGGCATCGGACCGGAGCAGGAGGCTATCGCGGGGGATGAAGCGCTGCGCCTGCGCGCGGCAATCGAACGGCTGCCGGAAAAATATCGAAGCGTGATTACGCTGTACCATCTGCAGGGCAGGCAGTACGACGAAATCGCGCAGGTCCTGGAGATACCAATCGGAACGGTGAAGACTCATCTGTTCCGCGCAAAAGAACAGTTGCGGCGCATGCTGAACCAAGCCGCAACGGGAGTACCCGAATGAAATACTATAGCGACGCAGATCTGGAACGCGCACTTTTCAACCTTCCGCTGGAGGCGGCCCCGGCGAATTTGCGCGCGTCGATCCTCGCGGGCACCGTCTATCGCCAATCGCTCGGGGTGAAAGCCTGGGAACCGTGGCTCATCGGCGGCTGTGTAGCGATGATTGCGTGGCTTACGGTACTGATTTTGCGCGGCGGGGCGGCCCCGGTATTCTCTGCGCTCGACGCGATTGGCGCTGCCATCCTCGCAGTTGCTTCGCAACCCGCAACGATTTTGTGGATTGCGGTCGGCGGCGCGGTCGCCATCTGGGTGTCACAGTTGAGCCCGGTAGTCGTGCCCTCAAAACAGGTGCGCCGTTAATAGGCCGTTTCGCGTTCTCGTCATCGAAGACGACACAGCCATCAGCCGCGTGCTGCAGCTCGAGCTCGAACACGAAGGCTACGAAGTTGAAAGCGCGCAAGACGGACTTGCCGGCCTAGAGCGCGCGCTCAAAGAACCCGATCTCGTCGTGCTCGACCTCATGCTTCCGAAAATGGACGGACTCGAGGTCTGCCGCCGCCTGCGCGCCAAGAGCCGCGTGCCGATCATCATGCTTACCGCCAAAGACCGCGTTCCCGAACGCGTTGCGGGCTTGGATATGGGCGCGGACGACTACATGATCAAACCGTTCTCGACCGAAGAGTTGCTCGCGCGGGTGCGCGCGCGTCTGCGCGACAAGCAGCCTGCCACCAACATCATCGTCTATCGCGACCTCGTGATGGATCGCGACCGGCACGAGGTGCAGCGCGGCGGAAAATCCGTCAACCTCACCGCCAAAGAATACGCTCTGCTGGAATATCTCTTGCTGCACCGCAACAAGGTGCATTCCCGCGACGAGCTTTTCAACGGCGTCTGGGGAAGCGATTTTCTGGGCGACTCAAATTTGATCGACGTGTACATCCGTTATCTGCGCGGAAAAATAGACGACGGCTTCGAGGACAAACTGATTACGACGGTGCGCGGAGTCGGCTACACCATCAAAGATTAGTGAACTCGCTGCGGTGGCGAATCGCCGCCTGGTACGCCTTACTGCTCGTCGCTGCCATCCTCGCGCTCGGGCTCATGTCTCCTTACGATTCGAGCAGATTCTGTACGGGCAAGCGCAAGCGCATCTCGCGCTCACCATGCAAGATATAAAACGCGTGGCGCTGCCGCCGCCCGATCAATTCTCCATCCAGGACACCAGCGGCGACTCACTGCTTACGCTGGAAAATGCCGACAATCTCGAGCGCTGGGCCTCGGCCGGGACGTTCATCGAGATTGAGGATACGCAGGGCCGCGATCTCGCCAAGAGTTTCAATCTGGGAACGACGGAATTTCCGGCCGCCCCGAAGCTGACGGCGGCCAAGCCGGTGGCGCTGCAGCGCGCCGACCTTCACGGAACGCCTTTTCTGATCGAAAGCGAGTTTCTGATAGGCGGGCGCAATGCGCTCGTCGCGCGCGTCGGCGAGCCGCTCGATCAGCTCGATAAGGCCTTCAACGAAACGCGGCAGGCAATTGCGATTATACTCGCCGCCACCGTGGTTTCGGTCATCGCGCTTTCCTTGGTGCTGGCGGCGCAGACGACGAATCCGATAAACCAGCTGGCGCTGGCGATGCGCGAAATCGGATCCGATCGGCTGAACCGGCGCTTGCGCTGGAAGAACCGCACCGACGAGATTGGAAGATTGGCGGCGACCTTCGACGATTTGCTCGCCCGGCTGGAAGAATCGTTTGCGCGCGAGCGTCAGTTCATCTCCGACGCCTCCCACGAATTAAAAACTCCGCTCACCTCGATAAATGCGAACGCACAAATGCTCGCGCGTTGGGGCGACCGCGACGAACAGGTTCGTAAAGAGAGCTTGGAAACGATCGCAACGGAAAGCGCTTCGCTCGCCGGCATGGTTGCCGGCATGCTCACGCTGGCCAGGGCCGATTCGGGCGAAGCCATCCCCAAAGAGCCAGTAGACCTCAGTGCGATAGGCGCGGAAGCGGTCGCGGCGGCGCAGCCGCGCGCCGCTGAGAAAGGATTGGCGCTGAGTTTTAGCAGCGGCGGGCGGCCGATCGTCATGGGAGATACTTCTTTAATGCGTCAGCTCTTCAGCAATTTGATCGACAACGCGATCAAGTTTACCGACAAAGGGAGTGTCGAGGTGCGAGTACGGGCCGACGGCGATCGCGCGATCGTCGAAGTCGAAGATTCGGGCCCAGGAATCGATCCCACCGAGCTGGCTTTTGTTTTCGACCGTTTTTATCGCACCGACAAATCGCGCAGCCGGGCGATTCCCGGCACGGGGCTGGGCTTGGCCATCGTGCGCTCTATAGCGCGGGTACACGACGGAACCGTCGAAGCGCTGCGGCCGGCCGGTCGCGGCGCGCTGTTTCGCGCCTCATTTCCGCTCATTTCATAGTATTCTCATGTATCGCGCGCCGCGCTCCGTACAATGGTAGGGTGAGCAATCGTGTGGGGCGACGGGCGGCCGCGCTCCTCATTTTCATATTTGCGGTAGTAAGTGCGCCCCTCGCCGGGCGCGCGCAAACGCCGCTCGTCCTGCCCGCCGGGGAAGCGCCGGTCGTGAAGGTGATGATGCGCAGCGGATCGCTGGTCGTGCGCACGTGGAATAGAACCGACGTGCAAGTTACGTCCGTACAACCGGTGAACGCGCGCAGCTTCCGCCCCGAAGCCGTCGCGCGCGCGTTGAGCGGCAGCATTCCGATTTTTACAACGACCGTTTTCGGCCCCGACGGAACGATCACGTTGCCGCAAGAAGAATTTGCATTCACGTCACTGCCGCCCGGCCCGCACGCGGGCGTGTTCATCCAAGCTCTGGATGCAGACATTACCGTCATGATGCCCGCCGGCACAGCGCTGCTGCTTGCCAACGTGCAGCGCGGCGGCATCGACGTCCAGGACTTCCGCAACGGCATCTTCGCCCTTCTCTTGCACAACGGCGGCATGCGTCTGAGCAATGTCGGCGGCACGGGTTACGCGCAGGTGGCGCGCGGTCCGCTGATGGTGCAAGATTCCTCCTTCGATCGCTTTCGCGCGCGCACGGCAATTGGTAACCTTCTCTTCGAAAATTGTACGTCGCGCCAGATTCAAGTCACCAGCGTAAACGGGACGATCGTTTACGACAACGGCAGTTTCCAGCCGGGCTTAGCGCGCTTTGAAAGCGAGAACGGCAACGTGGCGGTGGGCACCGGCGCCGGCGTGCAGATTGGAGCGCACAGTTCGGTCGGGCGCATCTATTCGGCCGTCGACGGGGGAACGGTGCGCGCAGGCCAAACGGACGCGCAGATCGGCAACGGCGGCGCGGTCGTCACCGCGAGCTCGTCGCACGGAGCAGTCTACATTTATAGAGGGGCCCTGCGGGCGCAGCGGCGCCTGTCGCCCGATTGGCGTCCAATATCGGCATTTGCGCAGCGCCGGATCCCGCCGCCGAGGCGCCCGAGCGGCCGCATTCACTTTTAACAGGCGTATCCGCGCTGCGCGCTTCGGCCCATCTGCATTTACAGCAAAAACTTACGCATTGCGGCGACGTCGAGCTTGAACGTATGTTGCGGCAAGACAGCTTCTTCTTTGTAACCGCAACGCTCTAAGAACAGTTGGGCCGCGCTGCGGTGAGGCACCAGTGCGCTCATCTTGTGGCAGTTGTAGTAATTGGCAACCTCGGCGGCGCGCTCCAGCAACGCCCGGCCGATGCCGGCGCGGCGCCGCTCGAGCAGCACGATCGCGCGTTCGACGTGCGCGAGTGACGCCGCGATGCGGATCGTAGCCACACCGACGACGAGCTCGCCGTCCCGCGCCGCAAAGTCGTGACGCTGTTCGTGCCAGACGACGTTAAAGTTGAAGAGCGTCTTGAGCGCCTCGCGCTCGTTGCGCCGGACGAATTCTTCAATTGCGCCGGCTTCTACGCCGGCGATTTCAACCGGCAAGCGCTGCCAGTTCCGTGTCGACGTCCAGCAAGAATCCATCGTGCGCCGCTATGACGCGCGTGCCGAGTTCGCGTTCGAGTTCCGCCGCCAAGCGCGGCGGATTCGCCTCGAGCATCTTCGTACCGAAATGCTGCAGCACCGCGACGCCGGGACGAACGCCCTTTATCACTTCACGCGCTTGGGCGAAGGTGAGGTGGTCCACGTCCATTCCGTCCTCATAGCGCAGGACGTTTATGACGAGCACGTCGGGCGCATGCGCGCGATAATCGTCGATCAAGCCTTCGAAAAATCTTCCGCATGGCAAATACGAAACGGTGCGGCCTTCGAACCGGAAGTGCAGCCCATAGGTTTCAACCGCATGCCGGTGCTGCACCGAGGTAAAGATCTCGACGTCGCCGACGCGATAAGGTCCGTCGCTTGCGCGCAGTATTTCAATCCGCTCCACAAACCGCTGCGCGTACGGCAGGACGACATGCTCGCCCTCGATCGCGTCTATGGGCGCAAGGACCGTGACGCGGCGCTTGAAGCCGCCCGACGTCATCGCCTCGATCATGACGTTCACGTCGTTCGAATGATCCAAGTGCTTGTGCGAAAGTGCGATCGCCGACAGCTCGCGCGGATTGCAAGGCGGCAGGTGTGAAAGCGCGCGCACGAGCGCGCCCGGACCGGGATCGACGTGAATTTGGGTCCGGCCGAAGCGCATCCACATTCCGCCGGAAGCGCGAATTTGGCGCGCAACCACGAAGCGCGCGCCGCCCGTACCCAGGAACAGAATCTCGATCACGCCGACCGATTTCGCCACAACTTCGCAATGCCATCGCGACGGTAAGCATCGCAATTTTCGGATAGCGCCCCGGCCAATCGGTGGCTATAATGACTGCTATGAAGAGCGGCATCCGGGCAGCGTGCGAGTACGTGGAAGCGCACATCGATGAATCGCTGCCGCTGCGTGTTTTAGCGGGCGTTGCGGGCATGAGTTCGTTTCACTTCCTGCGCAGCTTCAAAGCGGCCGTGGGTGTGACGCCCAAACGATACGTGGATGAGGTTCGCCTCAAGCGTTTTAAGACGGGTCTCAAGAATTCACAAGGCGTCGCGGCAGCGGTCTACGACGCCGGCTACGGCTCGGCCAGCCGGGTCTACGAACGCGCGGATACGCGATTGGGCATGACGCCCGCACAATACCGGCGCGGCGGTGAAGGCGTAAAGATCTCTCATGCCACGGTCGCAACGCCGGTGGGCTTGATGATGGTCGCCGCGACCGATCGCGGGCTCTGCTTCGTCCAGTTCGGCGATAACGCGCAAGCGCTTCTGCGGCAACTTTGCCGGGAGTACTCCAATGCCGATATCACGCCGATCGAGAATGCGGACGATCCGCACTTGGCGGCGTGGGTTGAAGCGCTCTCGAAACACCTGGAGATCGGCGGTCCGCATTTGGATCTGCCCGTCGACGTGCGAGCGACCGCGTTTCAAATGCGCGTCTGGGCGTACTTGCAGTCAATACCGGCCGGACAGGTGCAATCGTATGGCGAGGTTGCGCAAGCGATCGGCCGGCCCGGCGCGGCGCGTGCCGTGGCGCGCGCGTGCGCTTCGAACCTCTGCGCGATCGTCATTCCGTGCCACCGCGTCATTCGCGGAACGGGTCAACTGGGCGGTTATAAATGGGGACTCGATCGCAAGCGCGCGTTGATCGACCGGGAGCGCGCGCTCCAAAACAGATAACTATCCGAGCGCGGCGATCGTCGCGAACTGTCCCTGCAGAATAGGCGCCGACGGACGTCCGAGCCAACGCTCCAGCACCGTGGCGTAGACGCTGCGGAAATCAGTATCGAATTTGAGATTGCCCATGTTCGTGTCGGCGAGATCGGGATACGCTCCGTAGATTCCGCCTTTGACGCCGCCGCCGATCAGAAAGAGCGGCGAGGCTTCACCGTGATCGGTTCCGCGGCTCGCGTTTTCGGAGACGCGGCGCCCGAACTCGGAGAACGTCATCGTAAGGACCCGGTTGTCGTTTCCGTGCGCCGCCAAGTCGTCGTAGAAAGCTTTGAGCGCGTCGGAAAGCTCGCCGAGCAGCCGGTCTTGGGTCGGCTTCTGTCCGACGTGCGTATCGAATGATCCGTGCTGCACGTAGAGCACGCGAGTGCCTAAATTGCTCCCCACGATTTGCGCGGCCAGCGCCAGGCTGCGGCCCAGCGGCGTGGCCGGGTATGCGCCCGCCGGTTTGTAGCCGGCGATCAGTTTCGGCAGCTCCTGCGAGCCTTTTTGCGCGTGGTCTTCGATTTCGGCGACGTGCGCGAGATACGGCGAACTGAACGGCAGACGGTTGTCGCTGACGAGCTTCGTGTATGCCATGCTCGCGGAGTTGTTGCGATCGCTGATCAGTCCGTAGCCGCTGATCTGCGCGATCGCGGGCACGTCGGTCTTGCCGGCCACCATGACTTCGGGCAGGACTTGCGCCAGCGCCACGCCGTTGAACAAATTGTCTTTGGGCAGATTGGCTTCATCCAGATAGCGGCCCAGCCAGCCGGTGTGCTCGTACTTGTCGGGTGCGGCCGTCTGCCAGATCTCTGTCGAGCGGAAGTGCGAATGGTCCGGATTGGGATAACCGACGCTCTGCACGACAGCCACCATGCCCTTGTCGTACATCGCTTTGAACGAACGCATCGAAGGATTGAAGCCGATCCGGTCGTTGACTGAAAGCACGTCGTTGCGGCTGACGCCGATGGTCGGGCGCACCTGATAGTACTGCGGATCGCCGTGCGGCACGACGCAGTTGAGGCCGTCGTTGCCGCCCTGCAGATTGATCAGCACGAGACAGCGGTTGGCGGCACCCGGCAAGCCCGGCAGCGGAGTTTGCGCGAGCGCTTGTGCGAACACGTGTTGCGTGTTCGCGACGACTGCGAGTCCACTGAGCGTTCCGGCTAGAAAGTTACTGCGCTTCATGTTGTCATCCCTAATTCAATTGGTAGGCCGGCATCGCCATCGTCAGATAGGCGGCCCCGCGAATGCGTTCCGGATAGTTCTCACCCGAGAGCATGCCGAGGGCGGACGTGCCGGCGCCATTGAGATAGTCGGTCAGTTGCGCGACGCTTTGCGCCGACGCATCGCCATGCAAAATGGTAGCGACCAACTGTTGCGCGGCTTGCGAGGCTTTCATCGGCATCTTCTGCATCCAGTCCACTCCGTCCATCATCGGTGAATTGACGATCGAAGCCAAGAAATTCTCGCGCGCGATAACGGTTTGGCTCGTGAGCCAATTGGCGCCGCCCGGCCAGCCCGCCACGTTGGGCGGATAGAACAGAACCTGCCCCGTTTGAAACAGCGTGCGCTGCGCGCGATCGTCGATCGCCTTGGCCTCGAGCGCCTTGTAGGTGCCGATCGCGAACTCAACCGGGCTTTTGACGAGTGCGCGGTACGCCCGGTTCGAATAGAACACGTTGCTGCGCAGCAGCGTCGACATGACCGGCTTGAGGTTGAAGTCGTTCTTACGGATCAGCTTCGCAACCGCGTCGACGAGCTGCGGCTCGGGGCCGTTGTATACGAAGAAGTTCAGCAAACTGTTTGCGAAAAAGACCGCGCTCGCGGGCTGCCTGAAGATGATGTCAACGATATCGCGCCCGGCCCAGCTGCCGGTCTGTCCGAGGAACGTCTTCGATCCGCTGTCGTGGCGGAATGGAACGAACTGTACCGTGCCCAGCGCCGGCCGGAGGATCCAGCCGGTCCACGCGCGCGCGGATTCGCGAATGTCCTGCTCGCTATAGTTTCCGATGCCGAGCGTAAAGAGCTCCATCAGCTCGCGCGCGTAGTTCTCGTTGGGATGCTGCGGATCGCTGCGCGCGTTGTCGAGGTAGATCATCATGCCGGGATCGATCGAAACTTGCCACGTCAGTTCGCGCAAATTGCCGAGCGCATTGTTGCGGAAAAGCTGGTTCTGATTGTAGACCATGACGGGCGAAACGCCTTTTTGAATCGCCGCCGTCGTAAAATGCCCGTGAAAGTAGAGCGCCATCTTCTCTTGCAGCGGCGCGGGCGTGACCAGCATACGGTTCAGCCACCAGCGCTGCAGCGAGATGATCGACTGCTGCTCGTTTTGACGCACGTCTTGCGCAATTTTGCGCCTCGTCATGTCGTCGAGCGCGCCGGGACGCATTCCGGGCTGATAGTACTGCATCAGCGTGGCGCGCGGATCGTAAAGGTTATCCGGCGCGGTCAGTCCGTCGGTCGGCGCAAAATTCACCAGCGAATCGACCGCAGCATGCACGCCCATGCTTGCGAAACGGGCCGCCTCGTCGGGCGACGAGCCGAAGCCCGCGCGCCGCAGCAGGTGCGCCGCCAGCCGCGCGTCCCACGCCCCTTTGTAAGGAGCGAGCGCTGTGGCGATATCGAGGTGCCCGGCCGGCCGGTAGATGCCGGCGACGTCGGTACGGGGTGTAAGTGTGGTCGCCATATCTGCCCACATTGTAATGGATGGGCGGCGCAACGGGGTTAAAGGTTGCTTGGAAACGGGGTTAATCGGCGCTTAACGAAAACGCGCTCGCATGGCTGTCCTGCAGAGTCGGCTGAATCTCCAGACCGACACGTATAAACGCAATTTCGAAAACATGACGCGCCTGGTCGCTCAGCTCGGCGAAGCGTTGAGCGTTGCGCGCGCCGGCGGCGGCGCCGAGACAACCGCTAAGCATCGCAAACGAAATAAAATGACGGCGCGCGAGCGCGTGGACAAACTGATCGATCCGAAATCGCATTTCTTGGAATTCTCGCCGCTGGCAGCCTACGATATGTATGGAGGCGACGCGCCGTCGGCGGGAATCGTTACCGGCATCGGCATCGTCGAAGGTCAGCATTGCGTGATCGTCGCCAACGACGCGACCGTCAAAGGCGGCACCTATTATCCGATGACGGTCAAGAAACACTTGCGCGCGCAAGAGATCGCCGAGCAAAACCATCTGCCGTGCATCTATCTCGTCGACTCGGGCGGCGCGTTTCTGCCTTTGCAGGCGGAAGTGTTTCCCGATCGCGAGCATTTCGGAAGAATTTTTTACAACCAAGCCCGCATGTCCGGAAACAGAATTCCGCAGATCGCGGCGGTGATGGGCTCGAGCACCGCGGGCGGCGCATACGTGCCGGCGATGTCGGATGAAACGGTGATCGTCAAGGACAGCGGAATGATCTTTCTCGGCGGACCGCCGCTGGTAAAAGCCGCTACGGGTGAAATCGTTACCGCCGAAGATCTCGGCGGCGCCGACGTGCACACGCGCATCTCGGGAGTCGCGGATCATTTCGCCGAGGACGACGCGCACGCGCTGAAGATCGTGCGCTCGATCGTGGCGAACCTGCATCGCGAACTTCCGCGCCAGTGGGACGCCGTCAAACCCGAGCCGCCCAAGTTCGATCCGAAAGAACTCTACGGCGTGATTCCCTCGGACAACCGGATCGGCTACGACGTGCGCGAGGTGATTGCGCGCCTGGTCGACGGCTCCGAATTCCACGAATTCAAAGCGCGCTACGGCAAGACACTGGTCACCGGGTTCGCGCGCATCGAGGGCCACCCGATCGGCATCCTGGCGAACAACGGCATTTTGTTCAGCGAAAGCTCGTTCAAAGGCGCGCACTTCATCGAGCTCTGCGTGCAGCGGGGCACGCCGCTGCTCTTCCTGCAAAACATCACCGGTTTCATGGTCGGCAAGGAATACGAAAACCGCGGCATCGCGAAGGACGGCGCGAAGCTCGTGATGGCCGTCGCGTGCGCCGAAGTGCCGAAGTTCACGATCATCATCGGCGGCAGTTTTGGCGCGGGAAATTACGGCATGTGCGGACGCGCCTATTCGCCGCGCCAGCTTTGGATGTGGCCGAATGCGCGCATTTCCGTGATGGGCGGCCAGCAGGCCGCCAGCGTGCTTTCAACCGTTAAGGGCGACATCAGCGCGGCCGAAAAAGCGAAGATCGAAGAGCCGATCCTCGAAAAATACGAACACGAGGGCAGCCCGTACTACTCGACCGCACGCTTGTGGGACGACGGCATCATCGATCCGCTCGAAACGCGCAGAGTGATTGCCGTGGGGTTGGAAGCCGCTGCCAACGCGCCGATTGCCGAAACTCGATTCGGCATCTTCAGGATGTAGCGGTGTCACCAGAGTGGCTCAGCGCGATCGGAACGCTCGGCACATTCATCGTGATCGCCGCGTCGGCAATTGCCGCTTTGATGCAGTTGCGGCACATGCGCGGCAGCAATCAAATCATCGCGCTGAACGAAGTTCGCGAAACGATCGAGTCCGCGGAGTTCCAAGCCGCCGAGAGTTTCGTCGTTCGCGAGCTGCCGGAGCGCCTGAAAGACCCGGCGGTACGGGCCGCGCTCCTGATGCCGTTCTTCCCGGCGGAGTTTCAGCCCGTACGCACCGTCGCAAATTTTTTCGAAACCTTCGGTGCCCTCGTCAAAAACGGCATCATCGATCCGCGGATCGCTTGCGATCTGTGGGGCGGCGTCACCATCCGCGCTTGGGATGCACTAGCGCCGGTGACAGCCAACCGGCGCACGCTGCCGGGCTGGTCTGCGGTTTGGGAAAACTTCGAATATCTAACGGTTCTGTCTAACCGGTTTTACGATGCTCACCCGGATGGCGCGTATCCGCAAGGAATGGAGCGGCTGCCGCTTCCGGATCTTTGGCCGGAGGCGAAGGCTGGGCACGATGTCTCCTGAGTGGCTGACCGCGATCGGAACGCTCGGCACGTTCGTCGTTATCGCCGCCTCTGCACTGGCCGCCCTCATGCAGCTGCGGCACATGCGCGGCAGCAATCAAATCGTAGCGCTAACGGAATGTCGCGAAACGCTGGAGTCGGACGAGTTTCAGGACGCGCGGCGTTTTATCATGACCGAACTGCCGCGGCTGCTAGGCGATGCCGGTATCCGGCTACGGTTTCAAACGGAGCCCTCAACTCCGCTCGAACTGCGGCAGGCCGTGAACGTTGCGAACTTCTTTGAGTCGATGGGTGCGTTCGTTCGTTTTGGAATCATCGACCGCACGATCGCATGCAGCCTGTGGTGCGGCGTGGTCGTGGGGACGTGGAATTTGCTGTTGCCGATGATCCGGCTTCGGCGAAGCCGCGATCCGGCGGTGTGGGAGTACTTCGAATACCTTGCTGCGATCTCGAAGCAATTCATGGAAGATAACCCCACGACGTATCCGCCGGGCGTGCCGCGCATGCCGTTGGAGTAGGCCGATCGATCGCTGATCGCTCAACGATCGACCGGCGCATCGTTGCTATCTCGTGCTTTTGCTTACCTTGAAATAGGGCGGCGTGATACTCCAGCCGCGAATTTGGCCGGAGTAGGTCAGTTTCGACGTCGCCTTCGGTTTGGTCGGGCAGCACATTGCCGCCTTGGGACCATAGTAAGGACCCGCCAGCTGCACGGCTTGCATCTGTCCATACTTGACGATCGAAGCTTGTAGATCGCAGCCGTTTTGGACTGCGACGTGCACGCCGACATTGAACGAGCGGTTCGCTCCAAGTAACGCAACCGTTGAACTGCCGCAATCGGCAGCCGCTTCGTGGACTTGCACGACCGCATCCAGCACGGTGGGCTGTTCGAGCTCGGCGCCGCCTACGATCTTCACCGACTGCATCGGGAAGTAGAGCTGCGCGCCGTTGGCCTTGGTAACTTTCGAAAGGAGCGTTGTGCCACGGCCCGGCGATCTATACTTGAGGTTCCAGCCGTTTCCGACCGGCGCGTAGATCGAGAGGTACCATTGATACGCGATCTGTTTGCCGTTTTCTCTGCCGACCGCTACGCGGCTCGACACGATGTGCCATCTCGAACTCATGCCCTCGCCCGAGAGATAGGTCACGACATCTTGGACCACGGTTCCCGGCGGTGGCATGTTGTACTTAGGAGAGGCCGCGCTGGCGCTCGCGCAAGCCGCGAGCAATACCAAGGAAAGCCCGGACAGTAAAAGCTTCATCAAATACAAACTCCTTGTAACGGGATGAACGCAAGGGGTTCAACCAAGCGTTTCGCCGCTCCCTTAAGGTGCGGTTAGATGCCGGCGTACCATTCGTAGCCCTGGTCTTCCCAATAGCCGCCCTTGCCCGCAAACAGATGATCCAACGAGGCGACCACCTCGATATGGCGCACCCACTTGGCGCTCTTGTAGCCCAATTGAGTCGGGACTTTCAGCCTAACCGGCGCGCCTCGATCGGCTGGAATGGGCGCGCCGTTTTGGCGGAGCGCAAGCAGCGCCTGCGGGTGCATGGCTTGCGCGAGACTGAGGCTTTCATAATAGGGCAGGCCGTTCGCATCGCGATCGAACGTATGGAAAACGACGTAATGCGCGCCGGCACGAGGGCCGGTCAGCGCGAGCATGTCGCTCAGAGTGACGCCGCTCCACTGTGCGATCGCGCTCCATCCCTCCACGCAATCGTGCCGCGTGATCTGGGCAGCTTGCGGCATAGCGGCGAGTTGCGCGAGCGACAGGCGCTGCGGGCGGTCCACCATGCCGTCGACGATCAGCCGGAACGGACGAAACGCCGCACGCGCGAGATGTTTGTATAGCGCGTCGGACGGCGTATCGAACGAGTTGATCGGAAAGTCGCCGGAAATTTCGCCCAGCGAGTATTCGTGCGCAAGCCCGTGCGTGCCGATCAGTTTCAGATTCAAATCTTCTGCGGTATGTAGGACCGATTGAAAACCTTGATTGCCGGTCAGCTTCGTGCCAACCGCGCCGCAACCGGCAAGCGCCGCCGACAAGCTCGTCGCGATGAACAGCTTCCGCTTCATATGCCGACTCCGTCGTGGGCGCCCAATTTGTAGCGGCCCGTGATCATCGACGTGATGTGGTTGCGGAAACCCGTCGTGATAACGAGCATCACGTGCATCGCGAAGAACCCGCACAAGGCGATCATTAGCACGAAATGCCACAAGCGCGCAAATTGCCGTCCGCCGAACAGTACGGTAACCCATGGCACGGCCGCATCAAAACTCGGTGAAAGCGCGAGGCCGCTCAGCACGATCAGCGGCGCAAACACAAAAAGCACCATCGTGTACGCGAGCTTCTGCAGCGGATTGTACTTGCCGTGCGCCGGAGGTTCTTTTCGCAAACGCAGATAGTAGAGCTGCATCGGCAAAAGTTTCTTAACGTCGGACGGCCGCAGGAGCAGCTCGCGCAAATCATGCCGGCCGATTCCCCAAATGAGATACGCCACTCCGCAGAACACCATGACCCAGGCGAAAAACAGATGCCAGCGCCGGCCGTCGGCGAGATCTTGGTAGGACGGAATAGTTATCCAGCCCGGAAACGCGCGATCGGTCTTGCCACCCATGCCGTCGTCGGTCCAACCCAGCCATCCGGTCGTTGTGAACGTGCGGCCGAAAACAGTGGTCGCGCCCACATTTTCGCGCGGAGAGGAAATCTGCAGAACGCGGCGCGCCGGATCGGTTTTGTCGGATGCGTCGAGATACGGCGCGGCGTTAAAGATTTGCAGACCGCTACTCACCAGCGCCAGAAATGCGATAAAGAACAGCCAGTGCGTCAAGCGCGTGACCGCCGAGTGCCGGTAAACGACTTTCCCCGTTTGCATTCGCTGCTGTACTAACGCGTGCGAGGCCGCCACGGATGGGAGCGAGAACCTCGGCTGCATGGCTGCGGTACTCCGCTATCAGGCCGAAGGCCCGGTCGCGCAGGTTCGGCTGGATCGGCCCGACGTTCGCAACGCACTCGATGCGGATTTGATCGAGCAGCTGCATTCCACCTTCGATCGGTTAGCGGACGATCCGGCGATTCGGGCAATCGTGCTTTCCGGCGAAGGCAAAGCGTTCTGCGGCGGCGCGGACGTTGCGATGATGCGCGAATCGCTCGAACTCACTCGCGAACAAAATGTCGCGGGCGGACGCGCGTTCTCGAAAATGTTCCGCGCGATCGACCGCTGCCCCAAGCCCGTCGTCGCCAAGATTCACGGCGCCGCGCTCGGCGGCGGTTCGGGGCTGGTCGCCGTGTGCGATATTGCGATCGCGGCCTCCGATACAGTCTTCGGCTTCACCGAGGTAAAGCTCGGCATCATACCGGCCGTCATCTCGCCCTTCGTGCTGTCGAAGATCGGCGCGTCCCACGCCCGCGCGCTATTTCTTACCGGCGAACGATTCGATGCCAAGCGCGCGCAAGCTATCGGTTTGGTTCACGAAGTGGTCGTCGGCGACACGCTCGACGTCGCGGTAGAACGGGTGGTAACGGAGATCCTCAGCGCCGGACCATCGGCCATAGCCGCAATAAAGAAGCTGATCGCGCGCGTGCGCGAAACCGCCTACGATGAATCGCTCGAGTTGACGGCCGAGGCGACTGCAATGCAACGCGTCTCACCGGAGGGGCAAGAAGGTTTGCGCGCATTCCTCGAGCGGCGCCCGCCCAGCTGGAAATGAGCATTCCGCAATTCGTGCGCGTCTGCGAAATGGGCGCGCGCGACGGCCTGCAAAACGAGCATGCAATCGTTTCAACCGGCGATAAGGTACGTTACATCGATCTGCTCAGCGAAACGGGGCTGACGCTGATCGAAGCCACGTCTTTTGTGAGCCCGAAAGCGATCCCGCAACTGGCCGATGCGGCCGAAGTCTTCGCCCGCATACGCAAGAAGCCGGGCGTGCGTTATCCCGTGCTCACACCCAACGTGCGCGGCTTGGAGCGCGCTAAAGAAGCCGGCGCCAACGCGATCGCGGTGTTTACCGCCGCCTCCGAAGAATTCACCAAGCGCAATATCAATATGACGATCGACCAATCGCTCGAAACGTTTCGGGACGTCGTGCGGAACGCCAAAGAGAACGCCTTCTGGGTTCGCGGATATGTTTCGACGGCTTTCGGTTCGCCGTTCGGCGATCGCGTAATTCCGAGCGTGGTGGTCGACGTCACGCTGAAACTTTTCGAGATGGGCTGCGACGAGGTCTCGATCGGCGATACGATCGGCGTCGGTGTGCCGAGCCAAGTCGACGAGCTCGTGCCGCTGCTGCTGCGCGAATGTGCGATCGACAAGATCGCGCTGCACTTTCACGATACGCGCGGAACCGCGCTGGCCAATGTGTATGCTGCTTTGCAGCACGGAATCGCGATATTCGATTCGAGCAGTGGCGGGCTGGGCGGTTGTCCGTACGCTCCGGGCGCCACCGGAAACCTTGGAACGGAGGATCTTCTCTACATGCTCCACGGGATGGGCGTCGAAACCGGCGTCGACCTCGACAAGGTGCGCGCGGCTTCACGCTTTATCGCCGGCGTGCTCGGCCACGAGCTCACCAGCAAAGCGTTTCAGGCGCTCGAGCGCTCGGTGGCTCCGAAGTGATTATTCGCGCCGGACTTCTTTATGACGGTTCGCTGGATAAGCCGAGGAAAAATGTCGACGTCATCATAGACGGCGGCGCGCTCCGCGAGCTGCGCGATGCGGCCGGCGATTGCGATCTGCAAGCGGCCTGCGTCACGCCCGGACTCGTGAACGCGCACGCGCATCTTGAAATGAGCGGCGAGCCGGATCCGATGACCGCTATTTTGGCGATGCCCCCGCTGCAGCGCATGCTGCGCGCCGTGGAAAACGCGCAGAAATCGCTGCGCGCCGGTGTGACGACCATTCGCGAACCCGGCGGCTCGGAAGCAATTTCGATACTCGTTCGCGATGCGATCAACGAAGGCCGGATCGCGGGGCCGCGCATTTCGGCGGCGGGGTTCATCCTGTGCATGACGGGCGGCCACGGCTGGTTTATGGGGCGCGAAGTGGATGGGCCGTGGGATGCGCGCAAAGCGGTGCGCGAGCAGCGCAAAGCCGGCGCCGACTGCATCAAGCTCATCGCAACCGGCGGAGTGTTGACCAAAGGCGCGGTGCCGGGCTTGGCGCAGCTCTTGGAAGAGGAGATGCAGGCGGCGTGCGACGAGGCGCACCGCCATCAGATGCGCGTCGCCGCGCACGCGATCGGTACCGAAGGCATAAAAAATGCGCTGCGCGCGGGCGTCGATTCCATTGAACACGGGCATATGCTCGACGATGAAGCGCTCGGTCTTTTCAAGAAAACAGGCGCGTACCTCGTGCCGACGCTCACCGCGCCGACGTGCATCTTGGAGCACGCCGAAGAAGGCGGCCAGCCCGATTACGTCGTGCGCAAAGCGCGTGAAATCAACGAGCATATGCTGCGCAACATTCGCAAGGCTTTTGAAAGCGGCGTGAAGATCGCGGGCGGCTCCGATGCGGGCACGCCGTTTAACTACCACGACAAGTATGCCGAGGAAGTGATCCTCATGCAGCGGCTGCTCGGCATGACCGCGCAACAGGCGCTGCACGCGGCAACCGCAACGGCGGCCGAACTGATCGGCCTGCACCGCGGCGTGCTCGCAGCCGGCGAACCGGCCGACCTGCTTTTGCTGGATCGCGATATTGCGAACGACCTGACGACGCTGCGCAACCCGAACGCAGTTTTTAAAGCCGGTATCCGCGCCGGCGCATGAATCTTGCCGGGCTGCGTTTAGCCGTTCTCGCGCCGATTACGTGGCCCACGCCACCGCCGGGTTACGGGCCGTGGGAGCAAGTTGCGTTCAACATCGCCGACGGCATGCGCCGGCGCGGCCTCGACGTCACCCTCTTTGCCACCGAAAACTCCGCGTTCGAAGGCAAGGTCGAATCGATCGTTCCGGTGGGACTCGGTGAAGATCCGAATCTCAACGGCGAAGTTTTCTCGACGCTGCACGTGGCCAATCTCTTCAAGCGAGCGCACGAATTCGATTTGATCCACAATAACCTGGACTGGAAGCCGATGACCTATGCGCTCGGCAGCCAGGCTCCGCCGCTCGTCACGACGATCCACGGATTCTCGAGTCCGCAGATTCTGGCAGCCTATTACACCTGCGCCTGGCGCAGCTTCTTCTGTTCGATCAGCGATGCCGATCGCGATCCCGGCCTGGAGTATCTAGCCACGACTTACAACGGCATCGACCCGTCCGGGTTCACATTCAACGACAAGCCCGGCGACTATCTCGTGTTCTTGGGACGCTTTCATCCCGAAAAAGGCGCGCATCTCGCGATCGAGATTGCCAAACGCACCGGCAAACAGCTGAAGATGGCCGCCATTCACCAGGACAATGAATACTTTCATAAAGAGATCGAGCCGCACATCGACGGCGAACAGATCCAATTCTTGGGCGAAGTCCGCCGGGAAGCGCGCAACGAACTCTTGAGCAATGCGCTCGCGCTCGTGCACATGAACACGCGTCCCGAACGTTTCGGATTAACGATGGTAGAGGCGATGGCGTGCGGCACGCCGGTACTCGGCGCGAATAGCGGTTCGCTGCCGGAGATCGTGGTCGACGGCGTAACCGGGTTTCTCTGCGCCGGAGTCGCCGACGCAATCGAAAAAGTTTCCGCGTTGGCATCGCTAGATCGGCGCGCGTGCCGCGCGCGCGTGGAAGAGTGTTTTACCGTCGAGCGGATGATCGATCGATATGTCGGCGCTTACGAACAAGCGTTAGAACAGAAACTCCCTCCCGCTCCGACTCCCGAACAGCTCCGCTGGCGCGAGCACGACTGGTGGGACAGGCCGATGGCCTTCACCGACATTCCACCCAAACCTAAGAACCAGCCGCGCTTACCCGGTTAACTTCGTCGTCGGCCGATTCGGTCCAGCGCAGCAGCGAGCGCGCGGCGCGTGCGCGCGCTATGTCGTCTTCGGTGATCGGACCATCAACGAGCATCGTAAAATGCCCCATCTTGCGCCGGTTGGGTGCATGTTTCTTGCCGTAAACGTGCAGCACGATCGACGGATCTTTCAGCAGCTCGTCGATCCCATGTAAATGATTGCCGGT
>JAAXMC010000012.1 GCA_013036315.1 Vulcanimicrobiota bacterium | reverse complement strand
CCGAAATATCTCACGCCGCTTGCAAACGACGTGATCGGGATCGATCACACGTTGTGCGGAGCGAGTTTGGTGATCTCATGGGCCGACTTGGAACCCACGAAGGGGAATTTTAACTGGCAATTCGTTGCCGACGAGGCCAAACCGTACACCGACAAAGGCTTGACGGTGAACTTGCTCTTCTCTGATTCAACCGAAGGGCCGACCAACAACATCACGCCGGCCTGGGTCACCGATCCGGCGAGCAAAGGCGGCGATGGAGCACCGACCGTTACCTGCGCTGGCCAGCCGACGATTCCGGTGTTTTTCAGCCAAATTTTCGAAAGCGATTGGGAAGCGTTTATCGTCGCGGTTACGCATGAGTATAGCTTTAACAATTCGGCGCTTGCGCCGAGTGTCGGCTATCTGCGCTTTGCCACCGCCGGCGGAGCGGAAGCGCTGCCGCCTACTGGTTACAACGATGGCGGCGCATGTCAGGCGCAGTGGGCTGCGGCAGGCATGACCTATCCGGTTTGGAAGCAACACGAAATCAACATCGTGAATACGATGGGCGCGCAATCGACGGACAAACAGATGATCGTTTCGCTTCCCGGCCTCTCGGGCGGACCGAATAAACCGGGAACCAACAGCACCGATGTCTACGATATGTCCAACGCGGTTGCCGCGGTCGCAGCATCCAAGCACATCGGCTTCTCGTTTGAAAACCTCGGAGTGAAGCCGGTCTCGCCGCCCGCGCCGTGCAGTCCGGCCGCCAATCTCATCGACCTGCACTGGTGCCAGGCGTATCACACCTATGCAGGCGTGGTTCCGCTAAACATGCAGCCGATCACCGCGACGAGCAACCATAACACCGCGACGTTCGATATCGCGGATCTCTTACCGTACGCGCTCGACAACAACATCCAAGTCTTCGAGCTCTATCCGGACGAGTGGATCCAAGCCGACTCACCGGAGTTCTCCGGCTTCCTCGGCCAAGCCGCGCACTATAAAGCCGCGCTCAATAATGCGTCGCTCGTGTTAGGGGTTTCGCCTTAGCTCGGTAGCTTGCGGGCCTCGCCAAGCTCGGCCGTGGTTCGACTGGGGCGCCTAACGGCGCCCGCTCACCATGACAATATGATGCGCCGCTCACCATGACAAATTTCTAACGGAGGCCCGCGTTAGCGGGCCATCCTTTAGAACGCCGCTGAGGATGACAGTATTTTACGCTTTGCCGTTGCGGGAAAGCTGTTCGGCAAAGGCGACAAACGCGCGCACCGGCGTGCCGGTCGGACCTCTCGCTTGCCACGCCGACTCGGCGTCGAGATAGGCGGTGCCGGCAATATCGAGATGCACCCAGGGCGTATCGCCCGCGAAGGCTTTCAAGAACGCCGACGCGGTGAGTACTCCGGCGGGGCGGCCGCCCGTATTCTTGAGGTCGGCGATGTCGCTCTTCATTAGATCACCGTATTCGTCAAAGAGCGGCATCTGCCAATAGCGCTCGCCGGTCGGCTTCGCGGCCGCGAGAAATTGCTGCACGAGCTCGTCGTTATTGCTGACCGCCGCGCTGGCCGTATGCCCGAGCGCGATCACGCAGGCTCCCGTGAGCGTGGCCGCGTCGATGATCTTGGTCGCGCCGAGTTTGTTGGCGTAGCACAGCGCGTCGGCCAAAATCAGACGGCCTTCGGCATCGGTATTGATCACTTCGATCGTCTTGCCGTTCATGGCGGTGAAGATGTCGCCCGGCTTGGTGGCGCGGCCGCCCGGCATGTTTTCGGTGGCCGGCGCGATGCCGACGACGTTGATTTTCGGTTTGAGTTTCGCGATCGCGCGCATGGCGGCGATGACGCCGGCCGCTCCCGACATGTCGTATTTCATTTCTTCCATGCGTTCGGGCGGTTTCAATGAGACGCCGCCCGAGTCGAAGGTGATGCCTTTGCCGACCAGCGCGAGCAGTTCTTTGCTGCCGGGATTGCCCTCGTATTTCAAAACGATAAACTTCGGCGGCTGCGCGCTGCCTTGCGCGACCGAAAGAAACGATCCCATGCCCTCTTCGCGGCAGCGATCCTCATCGAGGATATCTACATCGAGCCCCGTTTCCTTCGCGGCTTTTTTCGCGGCTTTGGCCATATGCGCGGGCGTCATGTCGTTGGCCGGCGTGATCGCGAGCTTGCGCGCGAAGTTCACCGCATCGCCGAGAATCTCGCCGCGCGCGACGCCTTCTTGCAGCGCTTTTTCGTCGCAGCCGCCGGCGAGAATCGCGAGCTCGTCGGCGCCGCTACGTTTTTCAGGCGTTTTTTGATAAACGGTCGCATCGAAGGCGCCGGTCGTCGCGCCTTCCACTAAGAAGGAAGCGGAGGCTGTTTCGTTTCCTTTTACTTGCGGAGGCAGCACGATTGCGATGTCGCGCACGTTGCGCCGCCCTAAATACCGGACGGCCGTGCCGGTGAAGCGCGCCAGCATGTGCGGTTCGAATCTCTTGGCGTCGCCGAGCCCGATCAGCAGCACGCGCTTGTATGGTTTGTCGTGCGCGTGAATCAGGCTGACGTCGCCGAACTTGCCGCTGATTTCACCGGGTATAACTTCGGCGATCGCGCCGTGCAGTTGCGTATCGATTTCTTTGGCGGCGCCGTCGAGCGGCGCGCCGCTGAAGACGGGCACGACGAGCGCTCCCGTGCGTACTGAACCCGGCGCATCATGAACGATACGAACTTGCATGGACGACCTTTCAGGAGGGTGAAGAGCACTTGGAAATGTCGATCCGACTCTTTCACCCATGACGCGCGATTCCTACGCGGCTGCAGGCGTGGACATCGCCGCGGGCAACGAGGCGGTTGCGCGTTACAAGGATGTGATGCACGGCTGGCGCCATGCGGACCAACTGGAGGAGATCGGCGGGTTTGGCGGGCTTTTCAGGCTGCCGGGCGATTCCGAAAGGGCGCTGGCGGCTTCGACAGACGGCGTCGGAACCAAAGTACTGATTGCCGCTGAGCTTGAACGGTACGATACGGTGGGCGCCGACCTCGTGAACCACTGCGTCAACGACATCCTGGTGGTGAACGCGACGCCGCTGTTTTTTTTGGATTACCTCGCCGTCGGCAAACTCGAGCCGGACGTTGCGGCCGAGATCGTGCGTGGCTGTTTTGAAGCATGCAGGAAACACAACTGCGCGCTGCTCGGCGGGGAGACCGCGGAGATGCCCGGCTTGTACGCGGAAAAACATTTCGATTTGGCCGGCACGATCGTGGGACTGGTCGATCTGCAAGACGTTCCGAAAAGAGAAGACGTGCAGCCCGGCGACGCGATTGTCGGACTGCCGGCGCGCGGACTGCACACCAACGGCTATACGCTGGCGCGAAAACTGCTCGATACAAAAACGTTTGGAGATCTGTTGTTGGCCGGGCACCCTTCGTATTACGACGCGGTGCGCGCGATGCAGAAAGTTGCGCGCGTCAAAGCGATGGCGCATATAACGGGCGGCGGATTACTGGAGAATTTGCCGCGCACACTGCCGGATAACGTCAAGGCGATCTGCGAGCACTCGCGTTGGGAAGTTCCGCCGGTATTTGTGGAACTTGTCCGGCGCGGGAATTTGGATCACAAGGAGCGCTACCGTACGTTCAACATGGGCATCGGCTACACGCTGGTCGTACCGCTGGCGGATGCTGCGAAGGCCGTGGCGGCGGCTCCGGGCGCGAAAGTGATCGGCTGGATCGAAGCGCGCAGCGGCGACGAGCCGCGCGCCATCGTGCATCCTTCGCGGGCGTAGCATGCCCGGACGCGAGCTCGTTAACCTCGTCGTTGATCTGCGCGGTGAGAAATTCGGCGCGAAGGGGCTTGCGAAAGCGATGCGCGCAATCGCCGCTGCCGGCTTCGAAATCGAACGCGTGGCGCCCGGTGAAGAGCGATTCTTTTCGTGGATCGACTACGAGTTCGGCGGAACGTGGAGCTCCGAAGCGTTCGCGGGCCGCAGCATCGTGGCGAAGTCGGGCGATCGTTTTGCGGGCTTTGCGACCTTCGATTCGAGGGGCTTGAAGTTTTCATGGCTGCGCGGCCTGGGATCGCAAGAAGGCGTCGGCATTTTCGGACCGTTCGGCGTGGGCGCGGAGTTTCGCGGTTCAAAGGTGGGGCCGCTGCTGTTGGCGGCGGCGCTCGGCTCGTTGCGCGAAGCGGGGTATGCGCAAGCGTTAATCCCCGCGGTCGGCAACGACAAGCTGATCGCGTACTACGAAAAGTACGCGGGGGCGCGCGTTGCCGAGCGCTTCGATCGCTCGCAATGGCGCAACAAACGTTACCGCGCGGTCGTGCTGGCGTCGGGCCAAGGGACGAACTTTCAATCGGTTATCGATGGCGTGACTGCGGGAGCGCTTCCGCTCGAAATCGCGGCGCTGGTGACGAACAATCCGCGCGCGTTCGCGCTCGAGCGAGCCCGAGCTGCGAACATTCCGGCCGTTTGCTTACCGTGGGATCGTAAGACGCTGTTGCGCCCCGACTACGATGCGCAACTCTCGGAGGCGGTGCGGCGCGCCGAGCCGGATCTCGTGTTGTTACTGGGGTGGATGCATCTGCTCGACGATCGGTTCGTCTCAGAGTTTCCGGAGACGATCAACATTCATCCGGCGTTTCTACCGCTGCGCGAAGGCAGCGACGAAGTGGTGTTTCCCGACGGAAGCTCGACGCCGGCGTTTCGCGGAGGGCGCGCAGTTCGTGACGCGCTGGTGTGGGGCAGCCGCTGGAGCGGCGCGACCGCACACCGCATCACGTTGCACACCGATCGCGGGCCGGTTCTCGTGCGCAAGCCGCTCGCGCTAAATGCGGGCGAAGGAGAGGAAGGCATTTTGCAGCGCCTTCATCCCTTGGAGCATCAGGTAATGGCGGGCGCGATTATGCGCTGGGTGTACGAGCGCTAAGTTCTGGCCTGCTCCAAAATGTGCAGGCGGCGCTCGAATGCATCGAAGCGTAAATCGACGGAATCGAAGCGCTTATTCATGCGGTACTCGAGCGTGTCGAACCGGCGATCGATCTGTTCGAACCGGCTATTGACCTCTCCGAACCGCGTGTCCATTTCGGCTCTAAACTCGGCGCGCACGGAGGCAAAGCCGTGAGCGGTCGCTTCGCTCAACTCGACGATCGCGGCCATCAGGTCTTTGGTAGTGTATCTACGGCTCATGAGCGGACCCTACCCTACGGCTGTTGCCCTAAGATTTCCCGCTTGTGGCCGTCTATCGGTTGACCGTCGCCATCGCGGCGTCGGGATAGCGGTTGCCGGCGGCGGCGCCGTGCGGAAACGCTTGTTCGATACGCTTGAGGTCTTCGGGTGATAACGACATATCGACGGCCTTAATATTTTCTTCCAGGTAGCGCCGCTTTTTCGTTCCCGGAATCGGCACGATGTCGTCGCCCTGTGCGAGCAGCCACGCGAGCGCGATCTGCGCGGGCGTAGCCCCTTTCTCGTTTGCAATTGCCTTAACTTCGTTCACGAGCTCGAGGTTACGCGCGAAGTTTTCGCCTTGAAAGCGCGGATGGTTGCGGCGGGTGTCGTCTTCAGGGAGATCCTCCGGCTTTTGAAAGCGCCCGCTCAAAAATCCGCGCCCAAGCGGACTGTACGGAACGAATCCAATGCCGAGTTCGCGGCACGCCGGCAGAACTGCGGCTTCCGGATCGCGCGTCCAGAGTGAATATTCCGTTTGTACTGCGCTTATCGGATGCGCCGCGTGCGCGCGGCGAATCGTCGGCGCGGCAGCTTCGGAAAGCCCGATGTAGCGAATCTTGCCGGCTGCGATCAGCTCCGCCATCGCGCCGACCGTCTCTTCGATCGGCGTATCGGCGTCGACGCGGTGCTGGTAGTAGAGGTCGATGGTTTCGATCCCCAGGCGCTTCAGCGAAGCATCGCACGCTGCTTTCACATAGTCGGGTTTCCCGTTCACGCCGCGCCAGCTGCCGTCGGGGCCGCGCACGTTTCCGAATTTGGTCGCGAGAAACACTTTGTCGCGGCGGTCCCCAATCGCGCGGCCCACGAGTTCCTCGTTCTCGCCTTGGCCGTACACGTCGGCGGTATCGAGAAAACTCACGCCCAATTCGAGCGCGCGATGAATTGTGGCTATCGACTCATTATCGTCGCGTCCATAGTAAAAATCCGACATGCCCATGCAGCCGAGACCGAGTGCTGAGACTTGCGGGCCGTTGCGCCCAAGCGTGCGTTGCTTCATATCGCTACCTTCGTCTATTTGCAGTGTGCTAGGCGGTTGAGCTTCGCCGCGAGTGCGAATGCGGCGCCGTCTTCGGTCCGGTCGAAGACCCAAGTGCGGCTGCCGCTTTTCTGAAAGTTGACGAGGACGACGTCGCCTTTCGAAACTTGGTCGCGCCGCATTTTCAGTCCCTTGGCCTGCATCGTTATTGTATGATTTGTGCCTACACCTGTGCAGCCGATGTCGCGGATCGCCACTTGGACGTCGTCGCGCGTACCGCTTGCCTCCTGTTGATCGACAATCACGGTTGATCCAGCCAAAATAAACGTGATGACGTCGGCGCCGTGATGCAAAACGCCGAGCATTTGCTTGGCCGACGCGGTTACTGGGAGAAGCGCGAGTGCGCAGACGAGTAGTACGTACCGCATGAGTACCTTCTTGCCACAGATTTACCCGGCTAACCTGTTGAGGTCATCTCTCGGCCATAATCGGGCATAGGGAGATCGAAATCGCTTTGCGGCTACACGGCTTCGTATTTAGGGATCAGGTGGGTAGTCACCGTCACTTTGATCCGGTATCTGGGATAAAGGTAACCATTGTTGGTGAACCTGGTGACGAGATGCGGAAAGGAACGCTTCGCCGGCTGCTGAAAATTGCCGGCATTCCAAGAAGGCCGAGTTGGTAACCATGAATTATCTTGTGATCGTCGAGGGCTCGCCGAAGAAAGGCTTCAGCGCTTATTCGCCAGACATCAATGTGTTTGCGACCGGAAAGACTGAACGCCAAGTTCGTTCTCGCATGGCGTCGGGAATTAAGACGCACATAACCTGGCTTCGAAAGGCCGGCGATCGCGTCCCGCGCCCGAAGACGAAAGCTTACATCCAGCCCATCGATCCGTAACGCTCCGCGTTAGGCGATTACGGTGGCATTGCCGGCGAGTGCGCCTGCGATTGCGCCGGGCTTGGCGGCGCAAATATACGCGCGCGCAACGCCGGTGCTCACCGCCTCAATCGCAGCCAGAATTTTCGGTTTCATACCCGACTCGCAGCCGTCCGAACGGGCGAAAGCTCCGGCTTCGGCGATACTGAGCTTTTGAATTGCAGAAGTAGGATCGGCGGGATCGCGCAGGACGCGTTCGACGTTCGTAAGCGTGATGTACGCATCGGCGCGCAACGCGCCGGCGATCGCGCCGGCGGCCGTGTCGGCGTTCACGTTGTAGGCGTGCGCGGAATCTTCGGCGATTGCAACCGGCGCGACGATTGGAAGAAAGCCGGCGTCGAGCAGGGCTTGCAGCGGCGCCGGATCGACGGCCGTGATTTCACCGACGAATCCGAGATCTTCGCCCGATGGAGAAGTCGCGCGTCGCGCGCGAATCAGGCCGCCGTCTTCACCGCTGATGCCGACTGCCGGAATGCCGCGCTGCAGGCACGCGCGTACGAGCCGCTTGTTGGCGGTCGCGCAGAGGACTGCTTCCACGATTTCAAGCGACTCGGCTTCGGTGATTCGCAGGCCGTCGACACGGCGGGACGTTACCCCCCGCCGCGTTAGCGCTTCGTCTATCTCCGGCCCACCGCCGTGCACGAGGATGACGGCGTGCCCGGCGGCTCGGAGTTCGGCTAGCTCGGCGAGGAGAGCTTGGTCCCCGCCCGCGCCCATGGCGTTTCCGCCATATTTTATGAGGATGGTCACCGAGGAGAGCTTGCAATTTTATGCACTATATGCATAAATATACAACATATGTATGTCCTCGCGCCAGCCCCCAGCCTCTATGGCCGCCATTTCCTCACGGTTGACGATTTTTCGGCCGAGGAACTGAGCGCGCTGCTCCGGCTGGCCGCCTACCTGAAGGGGCGCCGGACCGCCGAGCAATCCTCGGTGCTGCCCGGCAAAACGCTCGCGATGCTTTTCGAAAAGCCGAGCCTGCGCACGCGTGTCTCCTTTGAAGTGGCGATGACGCACCTTGGCGGAAGCGTGATTTTCGCCGACGGGCAAGAGTTCTTGATCGGCACGCGTGAGTCGCCCGAAGACGCGGCGCGCGCGCTCTCACGCTACGCCGATGCGATTGTGATCCGCACGCACGCGCACGAACCGCTGCAACGCTTTGCCGACGCCTCTACGGTGCCAGTGATCAACGGTTTGTCCGCAGCTGCGCATCCGTGCCAGGCGTTGGCCGATTTATTGACGATGCAAGAGCGGTTCGGTTCGCTGCAAGGCTTGACGATCGCATTTTTGGGCGATGCGAAAAACAACGTCGCAGCTTCGCTCGCGCAAGCCGCCGTGCTCTCGGGCGCTACGATTCATTTCGGTTCGCCACCTTCGCACCGGCCCTCGGAACATTTCCTAACGCAGCTTAAGAGCATGGGCAAAGCCGCCGGCGGCGACGCGCGCGCATTTTCCAGTGCGGTAAGAGCCGTGCGGGGAGCGGATGTGATTTACACCGACACATGGACTTCGATGGGTGAAGAAGCCGCCACCGAACGCAATCGCGCGGTGCTCTCGCCGTTTCGAGTGACGGAAGAATTGTTCGCGCATGCGGCAGGGCATGCGGTATTCATGCACTGCCTGCCGGCGCATCGTGGTGAAGAAGTCACCGCCGGGGTTATCGACGGGCCGCGCAGCGTGGTGTTCGACCAGGCTGAAAACCGCATGCATGCGCAAAAAGCTTTGCTCGTTGCGCTTATGACGACGCTGAAGGGGTTCCCGGTTTGAAAGAACGTAGACAGCGAGCCATTTTGACTTTGGTTGCGACGCGGCCAATTCATTCACAAGAAGAATTGGCGGAGATGCTCGATTCGCAGGGCTATGAAACGACGCAAGCGACGATCTCGCGCGACATAAAAGAACTCGGATTGGCCAAAGTGCCGATTAAGAACGGCAACGGAAACGGCCATCAATTCAAGTACGTGCTACCCAGCCCGCAGCTCTCGTTCGCGAGCCGCTTGCATCGCGCGGTGACCGAGCTCGTCACGAATATCGCGAGCAGCGTGAACCTGATCGTGCTGCGCACGCCGCCGGGCAGCGCGATGCTGGTTGCCACCGCAGATCGACGAAGCGCTGGACGATGATCGGCGTCTCCTTCGGATCGCGCACGATCACCATGATCGTGTCGTCGCCGGCGATCGAACCGATGATTTCCGGCCACTGGGCCTCGTCGATTGCGGTGGCAACCAGCA
>JAAXMC010000011.1 GCA_013036315.1 Vulcanimicrobiota bacterium | reverse complement strand
TCGGGCGGAATGGCGATCGGGGCGTACGGTGCCCGTGAGGGTCATTGCGTCGCCTCACTATCGGGCATTGTTTCCAAAAGGGCGTAAAGCGCGCTAGCCATTAAGAGTATGCGCATTACTTGTGTAGGATCGTCATTCACGTCGCGATGACTCGCGGGATTCCTAAACGCTCCGTAACAGCCCGCAAAAGCTTCCCGGAGAGATTGCGCCTCATTCTCGTCAATTGGCGGCAGAGTTAAACTCTTGTCTTTACCGATCGCGTCGTAAAATGTTTTCTTGCCATGGTTCGATAGCCCGGCGCGACGGTTAGTCTCCACTTCAATGCGTTTGAATGCGGAGAATATGGCTTCATCGTATCGACCACGTTCAAAATCACCGAGCACCGCCTCGGCAATCACCGGGTGCAACAACGTTCGCGACTCTTGGCCCGAAACTGCACCGAATGCGGGAGCGCTCGTTTTCGCTGCCGCGATGCCCGCACGTGAGAGCCTGTAAAAATGCCCGCTGCTTTGCTCTGGGTTATTCACGAACATGCCGGCGCGGTCGAGAAAGCCAATGCCTTCGCCGACCAGCATCGCGTATTCGGAGTGCTCTAAGTGGCTACCGCATCCGCGTTCGGCGATACCCCGGGCTATTTCCCGTGGCACGAAGCCGTGTGGATTATTTCGAAGACGGCCAGCTATGTAAGGCAATATAAGGCGCCCAATTTCGTCGGGTTGCATTTCTCGAAGCTGCTCAAGCGTCGGAAGCCCGGGGTCTCGTGGCTGTTGTATCATTTGCATGTGCCTCTTGATACGGTAGTCGTTTGCTACTCAGACTACCTCGCGATCCGTTTTCCGTTCACGCCAAGTTTGTGTACGGTTTTGGCGCGTCCTTTTGGAAAGAGCCACCTAGGATGTACTAAGTCTCCGTCTAGCAGGAATTCATACTGAGTTATCCCCACGCGTTCCAAACAGTTAGGATGGTGAGTATAAAAGAGGATTCAGAAGAGCTTTATTGTTTCCAAGTCTCATGAAAACGGCGCCTCCGACGACGCACCCACCACTTTCGGCAATTCGCAGGGCGCAGGCGTCCATGGTGGCTCCGGTTGTCACCATGTCATCTACTAGGAGTATTCTGGCGCCGGACGCATCTCCGCTGAGAATGTGATCGAGCATGATATTCCTACGATCCTCGTATTTGAGCCCCCGATACGTATGAAATGAGCGTCGCTTAGTGCGCTGCATAAGTAACTCCGGCATGACCCTCACAGCGAGCCGGTCAGCAATAATCTTGCTAGCGATCACATTGCTGGATAACGGCAAGCATTTCGTTTCATCGCTTCGGAGCACCGGTACGATTGTGTCGATTGGCTTCTCCGGCCAGGGCCATGCAACCAGAGCCACGAGTTCTCCCAAAAGTGTTGCGTAGTAGTCGATGAAACGCCGGTCTCCATCTTTATACCGTTGAAGCGCTAGGATCGAGTTTTCGAAGCCTACGCTGTATCTGACGTCGTGGTAATAATCTAGGCATACGACGGGCGTATCTTCGTGCGGGCGCCAATATATGTAACGGACTTCGCCGAAGCCGTCAACGAAAAAGCTTCTCGCGTCAGTCATGATAAAACTGCTGACGAGGTGCTCCCCGCTCGCCCTCCGATTAGGAGTTTCAGGTGTTGGGGAGTAAGGCCGCAAGCGCAAGCGCCCATATCGAGAACGATTGTCATTGTAGAAGCACTACTTTGTAACAAACCGCAAAGAGATTCCGATCAGTGTGCTGTTCGGCGTACCTAATGACTCTTGGATAATTACGGAAGGTACGGCGTCGGATAAAATCACTGCGAGGCGCGTTGCGAGCGAACGGCCTTTCGGAAGATACCAAACAATTAGGCCGCCACTCGGGTCCGGAACCTGTATTTCGAAACCGCCAGAGAAGGCGGCGCCGTAATCCATGAGCGGCGTCCATCTTGCGGCGGTGAAGATATCCCTCAAGTCGCTGCAGGCCGCCTCAAGTCCCGGGGCGCAAGCGATCTCGGCTCGTTGTGGCGCAACAGAGCGGAGTAGAGTTACTGCTCGCTCGGCGATTGGCCGGGGAAAGTGGAAGACGCCGGCTCTAGCTGCCGCTTGCAGTGCTTCTTCGCGAGCTTTGTTCGCTTGCGCCACTGATTCGCGCGATATGCTTTCCGCGCGTTGTATCCTGGAGCTTATAACCTGGGCGTTTCTCGCGACATTTACCTCTACATTGTGGGTCAGGGTTAGCGCTGAATTCGACTGTAGGATAGCTCTGTTCGACTGTATTTTCAATGCTGCGCTATACGCTGACAACGTTGCAATACTTTGGCGTCGAACCTCCAGCTCGTGCTGAGTCTGTTTAAGGACGACGAACGCGTCGTTCGCTGCTCGATCGACCTGCGCGATGTGTTGTCGTTGACGCGCCAGCTGTAGCTGCACCTGGCGCAGCCGTAATTGCTGCTTCGCCACGGATGCTACAGTCAGATTTACTTGACCTTGGACAAGGTGGGCAATCTGTTGCGAGCGCACCTGAAACATGTAGGCAACGCCGGCGCCTACGATCCCGAGTGCGATTACAGCGTTTCGAGCCCACCAACGCGGAGAACGGCGCTCGCGCTCGTGAAGGAAAAACAAGGTAATGATTTGAGTTGCGAGCACGACCGCGAAGGGTAACCAGAGCGGCACGTGGCGTACGATTAGATCAGTCATAGGCTATGGTCAACGAAGTGTCCCGTACATCTCCGAGCCCCGGCCTGTAACGTATTCTGTTACACCGGACAGTTTTAACTACAGCCGCTCGTTGCTCCACAAGAATCGCACTTTTCGCACGAGCCGTTCCGCACCATCGTGAGCTGCCCGCAGTCCGAGCACGCATTTCCCGTGTAGCCTTTGGCTTTCGCGGCGCTCACTTGAGAGGTTTTAGCAGCAACTGCTGTCGCCGTGCCGGCGGTTGACATGGCCGGCGCGTTTCCCGGGCTTTCAATCACACGCTCGACGACGTCAAGTGTTTGCGCGTGGGGAGAGGATGCCGTCGGACGTAGATGCGTGCTCGTCGGATGCATCTTTTCGCTGACGCCCGCAGTGACGTACTGCACTTCGCCCGCTTCCTCACCGAAGAAGTCTTCCTCGCGCACTGGTCCCATTGAGTCCATGTCCATTTCGGGCTGCACGTGCGCAAGCTCGTAGCGGCCAAGATAGCTGACAGCGAGCTCGCGGAAGATGTAGTCCAGAATCGACGTGGCCATCTTGATGTGATCGTGCCCGACCACCGGGCCGTTGGGCTCAAAGCGCGTAAATGTGAATGCATCGACGAACTCTTCGAGCGGCACACCGTGTTGCAATCCGAGTGAAACGGCGATCGCGAAGTTATTCATCAGCGAGCGGAATGCGGCGCCTTCTTTGTGCATGTCGATGAAGATCTCGCCGAGTTGCCCGCCGTCGTATTCGCCGGTGCGCAAATAGACTTTATGACCACCGACGATCGCCTTTTGCGTGTAGCCGCTGCGGCGCTCGGGCATGCGGCGGCGTTTGGCGATGTAGCGATAGACGATGCGCTCCGCGATTTGTAAAGGATGCTCGAACGCGCGAACCGGCTGCTCTTCCTCGGGGATTTCGCCGCCAAGGTCAGACGTTGAGGCGAGCGGTTGCGAGAGCTTCGACCCGTCGCGATACAGGGCGACGGCCTTGATCATCCGCTCCCATGCGTAACGGTAGGCTTCTTTGACGTCGCCTATCGTGGCGTTTTGTGGAAGATTGATGGTTTTGCTAATGGCACCGCTGACGAACGGTTGCGCCGCAGCCATCATGTCTATGTGTGCCAGCGGACGGATGAAGCGCTGCCCGTGCTTGCCGCATGGATTGGCGCAATCGAAGACAAACAGGTGCTCGTCTTTTAAGTGGGGAGCGCCCTCGAGCGTCATTCGCCCACAGATAACATCTGACGCTTCGTCGATCTGCCGTTGAGTGAAACCTAAAGCGTCACGTAAGATCGAAAACTCCCATGCATCCAGTTTGTCCGGTGGTATCGCGAGTGTTTCTAGGCAGAAAGCTTCGCCCAGGACGTACTTATTGAAAGCAAACTCGAGTTCAAATGCCGATGGGAGCGCGGCTTCTATGCGCAATAGCGCGGCATCGTCGATGCCTTTTGCGCGCAAAGTGGCGGCATTAATATGCGGAGCACCGTCCAGTGAACCGGTACCTTTGGCAAAAATCTCGATTTCTTGAATCTGTTCTTCGTTGTAGCCAAGCTTCCGCAGCGCCGCCTCAACGGACTGGTTCACGATCTTGAAATAACCGCCGCCGGCGAGTTTCTTGAATTTGACGAGTGCGAAGTCGGGTTCAATGCCGGTTGTATCGCAATCCATTTCTAGCGCAATCGTTCCAGTTGGAGCTATGACCACCGTTTGCGCATTGCGGAAGCCCGTAACCTCACCCATCGTCAGGGCGTCGTCCCACATCTTACGCGCGAGCACCCAGGTTTCTTGAGTGAATAATGTGGGCGCGTGCGTTACCGGTTTTACCGCTAGTCCCTCGTAGGCGGCGTCGGGCTCGTTGCGAGCCGCGCGACGATGGTTGCGGATAACGCGCAACATCGATTCCGCGTTGGCCTCAAAACGAGCAAAGGGACCAAGTTCACGAGCCATCTCTGCGGAAGCTCTGTATGCGCTGCCGGTCATCAGCGCCGTGATCGCGGCGCACCATCCGAACGCTTCCTCGGAATCATACGGCAATCCCATGCGCATCAGGAGCGTACCAAGATTTGCGTAGCCAAGCCCGAGCGTTCGGTATCCATGGTTTTTGCGCGCGATTGCTTCCGACGGCATCTGCCCCATCGTCACGGAGATCTCTAACGTTGTCGTCCACGTGCGTGCCGCTTCGGCAAACACCGTCGCATCAAAGGTGTCGTCATCTTTAAGAAACTTCACTAAGTTCATGCTTGCCAAGTTGCAAGCTGTGTCATCTATGAAGCAATATTCGGAGCAGGGATTAGTTGCATTGATGCGATCATCGTTGCTGCACGTATGCCATTCTTGCAACGTGTCGTCATATTGAATTCCAGGATCCGCGCACTGCCAAGCCGCAAGCGCGATTTGTTCCCACAGCGAGGCAGCCTTGATTGTCTTTAGCACGGCGCCTGTGGTGCGCGCGGTAAGATTCCAATCGTCATCGCGATCGAGCGCATCGAAAAATGCATTTGTGAGGCGCACGGAATTATTAGAATTTTGCCCCGAGACGGTGCTGTAAGCTTCGGAATCCCAGCCCGTGTCGTACGTCGCGACATCGAGATACTTGTAACCCTGTTTCGCAAAATCCAAAGCATACTGGATATTCGCCTGCGGAATACCGGCTGCTAAAGCCGACTTCATCGCCACTTTAAGTGAAGGATTAAGCGTCGGATCTAGTCGCGCATTTTCGGGTATCGTTTCGTCATGGGCCGCCTTCATTATCGCATTAAGATGTTTTTCGCATGCGATCGAACCGGCAACGAGGTCGGAGACTTTCTGTTCTTCGCGGACTTTCCAATTGACAAATTGTTCGATATCGGGATGATCGGCATTGAGCACAACCATCTTGGCCGCGCGTCGCGTCGTGCCGCCGGACTTGATTGCTCCGGCCGCTCGATCGAAGACTTTCAAGAAAGACATCAAGCCCGAGATTGTGCCGCCCCCGGTCAGTTTCTCGCCGGCAGCGCGGAGCTTGGAAAAATTAGCCCCGCTTCCCGAGCCGCCCTTAAAAATGCGCGCTTCGCGGACGACGCCATCAAAAATACCGCCCTCGTTAACGAGGTCGTCCTCAATCGAAAGGATGTAGCACGCCGATACCTGCGGATGTTCGTAAGTGCTTGTTGAGCGTTTGACTTGCTGGTCCGCCGGATCGACAAAGTAATGGCCTTGGGCCGGCCCGGAGATGCCGTAAGCCCAATGCAGCCCGGTGTTAAACCATTGGGGCGAATTTGGCGCGCCGATCTGGCGCGCGAGCATCGCGCACATTTCGTCGTAGTAGACTTGCGCGTCTTGCTTGGAGTCGAAGTAGCCGTGTTTCAAGCCCCAGTAGGTCCAGCAGCCGGAGAGTCTATTGAAGACCTCGCGCGAATCGCGCTCGGATCCGAACTCGGAATCGTCGGTGGGCTCGGAGCGCCACAGCCACTGGGGGACGCCCTCTTCGGGCACGCGCTTGAGCTCCTTGGGAACCCCAGCTTTGCGGCAATACTTCTGGGAGAGCACGTCGGTGGCGACCTGGCTCCAGCCGGTCGGGACCATGACGTCGTCCGCCTCGAAAATCACCGAGCCGTCCGGATTGACGATGCGGGACGTTCGCGGCTCGAACGTGAGGCCGGCGTAGGGGTCGCCGGGGGCCGAATAGACGCGGCGGAACTTCATCGAGGCTCCTTGCTCCACTGGGAGGACCCGAGTAATACTGTGCGATCGTATCGAACACCTGTTCGGTTAAGAACGGTTGGAACCGCCAGGCGTGCCCATAAATTGTACTACTGAGAGAAGTCGGATACAAGATATAGTGCTTGGGGTCCTTGTGGTTAAGCTGTCCAGAAGGGCAAAAATCTGTGTAATGGCTAGCCTATACTGGTGGACAGGCTGTCGGGACGGTGAGGGGGCTGTGGAAACTTCCGAGGATAGCGAGGACAAATGGCCCAAACGCTCGCGGATGCTCGGCCCAGACCGCTATGTGCCCAGGCTCCACGACATCCCGTTATCCGAGCTCTCCGCGGCCGGTTTTCGCGGACTGATTATCGATCTCGACAACACCCTTTTGGGCTTCCGGCAGACCGAACTCGCGGCCGAGCACGCTGCTTGGATTGCCCAGGCCCACGACCGGGGCTTCGCGATGGTGATGGTCTCGAATAATTTCAGTGACCGGGCCCGCGGGGTAGCTCACCGCCTCGGAATCGGCTGCATTCCCAACGCGCTCAAGCCGCTGCCTTTCGGCTTTATGCGCGCGCTCAAGCAGTTGGGACTGCCACGCAAGCAAGTCGCCGTCGTGGGGGATCAATTCTTTACCGACGTGCTCGGAGCCAAGCTCTGCGGCAACCTGTATACGATCCTGACCGAGCCGATCGAAACGCACGATTTTCCCATTACCAAAATGTTCCGCATGCTCGAGCGGTTCGTGCTGCCGGAGCGTCGCCGGTGAAGATCGCGCTGATCGGCGATCCCGTCGAACATAGCCGCAGCCCCGAACTGCACGGTCAATTCTTGGAAGAAGCCGGCATCGAGGGAACGTACACGGCAATTCGCGTTGTCAAAGGTGAGGGCGCACAGACGGTGAGGCGCTTGCGCGAGGAGGGCTATGCGGGCCTAAACATTACAACGCCGCTGAAAGAAGAAGTCGTTGCGGCTTGCGACTGGCTGGACGAAGATGCGCGCATGGCCGAGGCGGTCAATACAATATTTTTCGGCGGGAAAGTGCTCGGCAGCAATACCGACGGGATCGGCGCGAGAACCGCGTTGGAAACCATTCTTGGGCAACCGGTGGCGCTCGAACGAATCGGAATATTAGGCACCGGCGCGACGGCGCGCGCGATCCTCGCCCAGCTGCACGAAACCGACGCTTACACGTACGTGTGGGGGCGCGATCACGACAAGGTGCTGGCGCTTTGCGATCGGTTCGAAGCCAAACAGTGGCCGGAAAGCCCACCGGAGATCGTTATCGCCACGCTGCCGCCGAGCACCGAGCTTCCCAAACACATTTTGGAACAGGTGCGTAAGGCGGGTGTGGTGATGGATACGAACTACGGAACCCGCTCGAACATTGGCCGGCTGTTGCTGCGCGAGGTTATTCCCGGCGATGCGATGCTCGAAGCGCAAGCGCGCGCCTCATTCGATTTTTGGCTCGCGCACGCGCAAGAGCAAGCTGAAGAGATTCTATAAGGAAACTTCGGAGAGGGAGAGATTCGAACTCTCGAGACGCTTTCACGTCTGCTCGCTTTCCAAGCGAGTGCCTTCGACCACTCGACCACCTCTCCCCAAAATGCGGAGCATTTTGGGGGTCATTTAAAGGCGTATACGCGCTGCGCGCTCCACGCCCCCCATACGCAAAGCGAATGGGGCCCCCGGCCTTCGGCCCATCTACAGTGTTGTAATTACATTATATACCCGCGGGATGCCAGATCGTTTTTATTTCGCTGTACACCCCGATATCATCCAAGCTTTGCGCGGCCGGCGAGAACCATTCGTCGCGGCCTTGCCTGTGAAAGACATGCGTCCGTTTCACGTTGTCGGCGGCGTGCCGCTGCAGCTCGGTCGTAAGCGGACCGTCGACGAAGGCGATCGCGTTCACGTCCATGTGCTTGGCGAGCACCGGTCCGAGCTCGCTGCGTAAGCCGGTCAGAATATTCACAACGCCGGCCGGTATATCACTCGTTGCAAGCGCCTCGGCAATGACTATCGCGGTGCGCGGATCTTTCTCCGACGC
>JAAXMC010000010.1 GCA_013036315.1 Vulcanimicrobiota bacterium | reverse complement strand
CCTCCTTGGCTGATGCCGGACTTCTGGCAGTTCCCGACGGTCTCGATGGGCTTAGGGCCGATCATGTCGATCTACCAAGCGCGCTTCATGCACTATCTGAACGACCGCGGCATCGTCAAGGCGGGCGACCGCAAAGTGTGGGCGTTCTTGGGCGACGGCGAAATGGACGAACCCGAATCGATGGGCGCGATCGGAATGGCGGCGCGAGAGAAACTCGACAACTTAATTTGGGTCGTTAATTGCAATCTCCAGCGGCTCGACGGTCCGGTCCGCGGCAACGGCAAGATCATTCAGGAGCTCGAAACCAACTTTAAGGGCGCGGGCTGGAATGTGATCAAGGTCATTTGGGGCAGCAATTGGGACCCGTTGCTCGAGCGGGATCACAGCGGCAAACTCGTTCAGGTGATGAGCGAAAGCGTCGACGGTGACTATCAAACGTACAAAGCCAACAACGGGCGCTTCGTACGCGAAAAGTTTTTCAATCGCTATCCCGAGACGGCGGAACTCGTCGCGCACATGAGCGACGACGACATTTGGGCATTGCAGCGCGGCGGCCACGATCCGCGCAAAGTCTACGCCGCTTACGCGGCCGCCGTCGCGCACAAAGGCCAGCCGACCGTCATCCTCGCCAAGGATGCGGATAGGACGAGAGGCCTTTGCCGTCAACTTCGCGCCGGAAATTTTCGAGCTGTTCTGCGGTGATGCGGCCTTCGACAAAAGCGCGCGCGTAGAATCCGGGCGCAGAGTGTCCTTGGAAATACACCAGGTCGCCGAGCGTCGCTTCCGACGGAGCCCGGAAAAAATAGTTGAAGCCCACGTCATACAGCGTCGCGGCCGAGGCAAAGCTCGCAACGTGGCCGCCGAGTTCGGACGATTCTTTGTTGGCGCGCGCGACCATCGCCATCGCATTCCAGCGCACGTAGTGGCGGATGCGCGTCTCGAGTTCGTCGTTGCCCGGCATCGGCTGCTGCTCCGACGCCGGAATCGTGTTGATGTACGGCGTCGATAATCCGAGCGAGACGTGCGCGCCGCCGCGCTGCGCGGCATCGACGATCGCGGCGATCAGTTCTTGCGCGCGGGCCGGTCCTTCATGCTCGAGGACGCCTTGAATAGCTTCGACCCACTCGCGCGTTTCTTCCGAGTCGGGCTGCGCGGACGAGGCTGCCGGAGCGGCCTTGTCCTCCGCCGTTGTACTCATACGGCCGCCTTCACCTCGTAGCGGGCCTCTCCCCGCCGTTCCTCGCGTATGAAAATACCGATGGCACCCAAGACGAGCAAGCCGCCGGCGATGGCGATCGCGGTAAGGCGTTCGTTGAATATCGCCAGCGCGAGCAGCGCCGCGACGACCGGCTCGACGAGCGTGGTGAATGCAACGGCGCTCGCGCTGAACCAGCGAAGCGCTGCGTTCATGGCCGTATGTCCCAGCAACTGCGAGACGAGGGCCATCGCGATGATTCCGCCCCACGCGACGCCGTCGCCGAGCGGAGGCGGCGGTTGGCGCGCTGCGATCGCGGCGATGACGAGCGCTATGGCGGCCCACGTATACGTTTGCGTGACGATCGCGCGCGTGCCGAACGATGCGCGAACGTCGCGTATCAAAATGAAGTAGACGGCGATTCCGATCGCTCCCGCGATCGCGAGGACCGCGCCGAGAACGGCGTGCCCTGGAATGGGCGGCGGCGTCGCGGTGAAGCCGACGACCATCACCAGCCCGGCCGCGGCGGCTGCGAAACTGAAGAAGGCCAGCGCCGAGAGCTTGAGACCGCGCGCGACCGCGTCGTAAACCGCCGTCCAAATGGGCGTCGTCGCAACCAGCAGCGTCGATATTGCGACGCTCATATATTGAAGCGACCAAATCCACGCCGCGAAATGGATCGCAAGCGCCAGTCCCGCAACGGCAAAGATCGCGCGGTCGCGGCGCGACATGTTGACGCGCTCGCGCTGCCTGCGGATCGCCGCCAGTGCCAGCAACGCAATCGCCGCAATCGTCAGGCGCGACGCCGAGACGGCGATCGGACCCGCGCCGGTCAGGGCGAAGCGCGCGAAAATCGCCGCCGCGCCGACGGTGAGCTGCGCGAAGATCAGCGTGAGATACGGGCGCACAAGGGCCCGTTACGGTTTAGCTTGTGCCTTGCCTTTCGCGATCATCGTGCTGCGGATGCGGCTCAGCTGCGCGGGCGTGATTGAGTATCCCAACACGGTAACGCGTTCTACGCCCGCGTTCCATTGCGCGTGATGGGTTTGCGATTTCGGAGCAAGCCGCATGGAGTATCCTGGAGGGAGAGTGCCTTGCGCGTTCGGAGCCGCAGTCAAAGGCGTGATCAGGAACGAAATGGAGCAGCATTGCCCGTGCCCGGGAACGCTGTAGTGAACGAAAAACGATTCCGTTCCCACCGCCATGAGAGGTCCACTCAATTTTGATCCGGCCGGCAGCCCTAGCGGAGGCACAATCCGGTAATGTGCGCCCTGGATGACTTTTGCGAGATCTTTGGGTGTTGGCTTAAGGAAACCGTGTGAGAGTTTCGAGGTGACCAATACGGCGCCGTTCGGCATCCAGAAGAAACGCGCCGGAATGATCTGCGACGCTGCCAATGCCAGCGAAGGGATGCCAATCACCAATGCGGCTACCAGCCACGAGCGGTTTCGGCGCGGCTGTGCGATCGGCGCTGCCGACGCGGCGCGAGAACGAACGGCTTCGAGGTCGAACGACGGAGAAGAAGTTGCGGTCACCTCAGCCATCACCGCATATTTCAAAAGTGATTCATTCATAAAGATTCCTTCGTGCATTGCGAGCTTGCGGGCGGAAGAGGTTCCGACAAGAGCGGTTTGAGGCAGCGCCGGGCCAGCATCAAGCGAAATCTGACCGTGGCGGCGGCTACGCCCAAGATGCCCCCGATCTCTTTGCTGGTAAGCTCGGCGTAATAATGAAGAACGACGGCCGCGCGCAAATCCGGCGAAAGCGACTTTAACGCCCGGCTGACATCGAGACGGCTCTCGCGGTCCGGCGTGACTTGCTCGGCCGCCGACGCAGTTTGCGATGCGGATGATCGAGTTTGGCGCAGCGCCTCGCGGGCCACAATGTGATAAAACCAGACGCGAAATGCGCCGGCGGTGCGAAGCGTCGCGATGCTTCTATAGATCGTCGCGCACGACTCTTGAGCGGCGTCCTCGGCCGCTGCGCGATCGCGCACGATCGAGTACGCGATACGATAGGCGTCAGGCCAGATCGATTCGAGCAGCCGTTCCAGAGCCCCAACCGAGCCGCTGCGAGCTTCGTCCAGGAGCTCGGTGGGCACGAGTGCGGTAGTCACAGCCTCATTTTACGCATTTCATAGCAATAGAGGCGCGAATGGACCGAAGTGTTGGCGGGAATCCGGAAAACTTTAGGGTAGTCGTACGGCACGCGGGAGCTCTAGGGCTGAGAGGGCAGACGCCGACCGCCGTCACCTGATGCGGGTAATGCCGCCGGAGGAAGTAGCCAATGAAAACCTACGCCGTCGCGTCCGATCCGTCGATTCGCGTTCCGATGCGCGAAATTCCGTTGACCAACGGCGAGTGTCACGTCGTATACGATACGAGCGGCCCCTATACCGATCCCGAGGTGACGGTGGACATTCGCGGCGGCCTCAAGCCGCTGCGTTCGGAATGGATTCGCGCACGCGGCGACACGGAAGAACTCGATAAACCGAGTTCGCTCTACCGGCGCGGCCGCGACGCCATGCTGGAACTCGAAAGCATTCGTTTCGACGGCGTACGCAAGCCGCGGCGCGCGAAGCCTGGAGCCAACGTCTCGCAGATGCACTACGCGCGCAAAGGCGTTGTGACGCCCGAGATGGAGTTCATCGCGATCCGGGAGAACGTCGAGCCGGAATTCGTGCGCGCGGAGGTGGCGCGCGGGCGTGCGATCATTCCTTCGAATATCAATCATCCCGAAAGCGAGCCGATGATCATCGGCCGCAACTTCTTGGTGAAGATCAATGCGAACATCGGCAACTCGGCGGTCGCGTCGACGATCGAAGAAGAGGTCGAAAAAATGACGTGGGCGACGCGCTGGGGCGCGGACACGGTCATGGATCTGTCGACCGGAAAAAACATCCACGAAACGCGCGAGTGGATTCTGCGCAATTCGCCGGTGCCGATTGGGACGGTTCCGATCTATCAGGCGCTCGAAAAAGTCAATGGCAAAGCGGAAGATCTCACATGGGAGCTCTACCGTGACACGCTGATCGAACAGGCCGAGCAAGGCGTAGACTATTTCACGATTCACGCCGGCGTGCTGCTGCGTTACATTCCGCTCACGGCTGCGCGCGTAACCGGCATCGTGTCGCGCGGCGGATCGATTCTCGCGAAGTGGTGCCTGTCGCATCATGAGGAGAACTTTCTCTACACGCATTTCGAAGAGATCTGCGAGATTATGAAAATGTACGACGTCGCGTTTTCGCTGGGCGACGGCTTGCGGCCGGGCTGCCTGGCCGATGCGAACGATGCGGCGCAGTTCGCGGAGCTGGACACGCTCGGCGAGCTGACGGATATTGCATGGAAACACGACGTGCAAGTGATGATCGAAGGTCCGGGCCACGTGCCGATGCACCTGATAAAAGAAAACATGGAGAAGGAGCTCGCGATCTGCAAGGAAGCGCCGTTCTACACACTAGGACCGCTGGTTACCGACATCGCGCCCGGCTACGATCACATCACCAGCGCCATCGGCGCGGCGATGATCGGCTGGTACGGCACCGCGATGCTGTGCTATGTCACACCCAAAGAACACCTCGGCTTGCCGAACAAGAAAGACGTAAAAGACGGCGTGATCGCCTACAAGATCGCGGCGCATGCGGCCGACGTCGCCAAAGGCCACGCGCTCGCCCGCCATTGGGACGACGTCTTGAGCAAAGCGCGTTTCGAGTTCCGCTGGAAAGATCAATTCGAACTTTCGCTCGATCCTGAAACCGCGCGCGAGTTCCACGATGAAACCCTGCCGGCCGAAGGCGCGAAGATCGCGCACTTTTGTTCGATGTGCGGCCCGCACTTCTGCTCGATGAAGATAACGCAAGAAGTCCGGGAATATGCCGAGCGTGGAATGGCCGAAAAATCGAAAGAGTTCGCCGAAAAAGGCTCCGAGATCTATATTGAAGTCTGAGCGCGCGCCGCACCGCACGCTTCTCCATAGACTCCGCACCCTCGGGCCCGGACTGATCACGGGCGCTTCCGACGACGATCCGTCGGGCATATCGACCTATTCGGTCGCCGGCGCAACGACCGGCCTCTCGATGTTATGGCTGGCGCTTCTTTCGACGCCGATGATGGCGGTGATCCAAGGAATGTGCGCGCGAATCGGGATGGTGACGGGTGAGGGTCTGGCCGCCAATATTCGCAAGTCGATTCCGCTGCCGCTTGCGTACGTCATGGCCGGCGCGGTGATTATCGCAAACACGTTTAATGCGGGCGCCGATTTCGCCGGCATGTCGGCCTCGGCAAATCTGGTGGTGCCGCAGATCCCGGTATTGGTCTGGGTGACGTTCTTCGGCGCGCTGCTGCTGGTAACCGTACTTTTCTGTTCGTACCGGGTGATTGCGTCGACGTTCAAATGGCTGACGATTTCACTCTTCGCCTACGTCGCCACGGCGTTCTGGATTAAACCGGACTGGGGCAGTGTGCTGAGAGCCCTGGTTACGCCGCACATTCAGTTCAGCCGCGACTGGCTTACCACTATGGTCGGCGTGCTCGGCACGACGATCACTCCGTATCTTTTCTTTTGGCAATCGTCGCTCGAAGTCGAAGAAGACAAGAGCATGGGGCGCGTCACGCTCGCGCAGCGACGCGGCGCGACACCGGCGGAGATCGTCGACGCGCACTTCGACGTGAATACCGGGATGATTTTCTCCAACGCGATCATGGCCTTCATCATTATCACAACCGCGCTCACACTCTAC
>JAAXMC010000009.1 GCA_013036315.1 Vulcanimicrobiota bacterium | reverse complement strand
TATTCCTCCTTGCACTCACGGAAACGCCCGCGCGCTGCAGCGCTTCGATGAATGCGGCACGGGCGGAAGCGGCCGGCTTGGGGATATCCCACGTCGTGAGGCTCGGCTTGGCGCCGGCCGCGACCGTGCCCGTGACGTGCAGAACGTCGCCGACGCCGGGTTGCACGGCAAGCGCCGTGGTTTTGTTGTTTGCGGACACGGTTGACACGTTGGAGACAACGCGCAAGCTGCCGATCTTCGGGCGCCAGTCGATGATGGCGGGTTGTCCGAGGCGCGCGGGCGTTACGGTGATGTCGACGACGTTTTCGTTGATCCAGATTGGCGAGATGTCGCCGTCGGGCCAGCCGCTGTAGGTGGTGAAGAGCCGGTCATCGATGACGACGTCGCGCACTGCGCGAATGCCCGACGCGCGCACCTGCGCGGCCAGTGCGCGCAAAGCTGCGAGCGGATCGGAGTTTTTCAGGATGACCGGACCGGCGAATCCCGTGTTTGCGTAGTTGTGATCGAGTTCGGGGAGGCTGTTGAAGGCGAGCGAGCCGTTGGGCCGTTCGCGCAGGCCGAAACTGAAGTCGCCCGATGCGACCAGCACCAGATTTCCATCGATTGCGTAGACCGGGGTGTGGAAGCGGTAGTTCGGGCCATACGCTTTGAGCGCGGCGGACGTGCTATACGTCTTCATAATCGATCCGGGCACGAACATTTTCCCGGCGTCGCGATCGATGAGCTTCTCGCCCGTCGACAGATCGACGACGGCAACGCCAAGCCGGCTGTGCGCGTACGCGGGCTTGGAGGCGACGTTTGCGACAGCTGCGGAAACGCTCGTGGGCTCGGACGCAGTTGGCGAACTCGCTGTACTGCAGCTCGCCATCGCGAGCAATCCAAAAATCATGAGCGACAAAACGAATGGCTGCCGGTACATAGGCAACTAGGGTTAGTGAGCCGTTATGATCGCTTTGAGCCCGGTTCCCAGATAGGTGCACGCGCTGCCGGTCGAGACGACGAAGTCGATGCTGTCGCCGCGGCGCATCTTGCGCGTGAGATTGAAAGCGTCGCGCTGGCCGAAGTGCGTTATCGTGTTCGAATAGACGTTCTGCTTTCCGTTGAATAGGATGGCGACGGGATGGCTGTTCTCGGATACGTCGACGCCTAAGAAATCTCCCCGGACTACGAATGTGCCCGCGTTGGGCGCCGTCCAGCGCGTCCTGACGCCGGCCGCGCTCTCAGGGTCGAGATCCAAGTGATCTCCGGGCAAGCGTATCGTCGAAAACGAGGCCGGGATTCCTCTCTTACTTGCGGCAACGAAGACCGAATTGCAAACGGGCTTGCCGTTCCACCGGCAGATCAATCCGCTGGAAGCGCACGACTTGTTCACGTAAGGCAGTAGCGAACGATTGACAAGATAGCTCCACGTGCCGTTCGGATTGCTGGCCAGCGAAAATTGGCCGGCGGCGCTGTACACGCGGCCGGGCGTTGCGGCGCTTGCCGCCGCGGAGAGCACTCCGGCGCAGGCAGCTATGGCAATAAAGACTCGAATGTAGGAAGACATTGAAAACCTCCAGCCGCGTGAGGCGGCTGAAGCGGCCATTCGGGTCTCGCGAAACCTCCCCTACGATTGAATCAGTGCGCGTCGCGCGGGCCTCGACTTCGCTCGGCCGTGGTTCGACCGGGGCGCCTTACGGCGCCCGCTCACCATGACACTATGGTGGCGCCCGCTCAGGATGACACGCATTAACATCACACCGTTCAAACGGAGGACCGCGATAGCGGTCCATCCTTTAACGTGACACCCTTTAAACGGAGGCCCGCGATAGCGGGCCATCCAAGAGCGCGGCATGAAGCGCCTTACAGCAGTCGCCCTCGCCGCAATTTTCCTGGCTCCGATTTTCCTTTCGCCTCTGGCAACTCACGCCGCCACGGCGACGCCTGCGCCCGATGCGTCGAGTCCCACGCAAAAGCTCATGAGCAAGTTGCAATGGCGGAGTATCGGTCCGTTCATCGGCGGGCGCGTGGTTGCCGTTGCCGGAGTGCCGAGCGACGCGAGTTTGTTTTATATGGGCGGCGTGCAAGGCGGCGTGTGGCGCAGCAGCAACTACGGAACGAGCTGGGAGAACATCACCGACGGCCATACGGGCTTCGGGATGAACGCCTACAGCATCGGCGCGCTCGCGGTTGCGCCGTCGAATGCGAAGATCATCTACGCCGGGACGGGCGAAGCCGATCTGCGCGGCGATTTCTCGACCGGCGATGGAATCTACAAAACGGCCGACGCCGGCAAAACCTGGCGGTACGCGGGTTTGCGCGACACGCACACGACGACCGCGCTTGCGGTCGATCCGCGCGATCCGAACGTGGTGTACGCAAGCTCGATGGGGCACGTGTTTGCGCCGAACGCCGAGCGCGGCGTCTTTAAAACCACCGACGGCGGAGCGACCTGGAATAAGGTGCTCTACGTTGACGACAATACGGGTTCGGTTGACGTCGTAATGGATGCGCGCAATCCCAACGTGCTCTATGCCGCGATGTGGCAAGCTTCGCGCAAGCCCTGGAACTTTACCAGCGGCGGGCCGGGCAGCGGGCTCTATAAAACGAGCGACGCGGGCGCGCATTGGAGTAAGATCTCGAGCAATCCGGGATTTGCGCAAGGCTTGCTCGGCAAGATGGGCGTGAGCGTGTCGGCGAGCGACGG
>JAAXMC010000008.1 GCA_013036315.1 Vulcanimicrobiota bacterium | reverse complement strand
CCCGACGATGCTTGCAATAAAGCCGAAGTCAAACACCTGATACTGGGCACCATGAGTAGCGGTCAGCAGCTGAACTGTCTGAGCCTCGACCGACTTGAGGTTTGCGTTGGTCGAGGCTAAGACCGACAAGAACGGAAACGTGCTCCCGCGCTGGTAATTCCTATAAAACGTAGTGTATGGGATGGCGACATCGGTGCTGATGTCCAGGCCTAGGGCCGCTGTATCGATCTTCGTCTTTCCAAGTACGCCTTCTATCACGTACCTCTTGCTGCCGACATAGAGCGAGCGGCCGATGACGTCGGAAGCCGACTGTGTTTCCGGGAACAGGCGGCTGAAAGCGTTATCCGATATCACGCACACCGAACCGGCCCCGGCGATATCATCGGCGTTAATCGTCCGGCCCGCGACAAGTGGGGCCGTGCTAAACCGTTTGTCGGACTCGCCGCCGAACCGTAATCGTATTCGGTGATGTCCGGCATCCACGATAGTTTGACTTCTTGAAAACGGAATCGCGCTGACGACGCCGGGGATCTTTTGCTCCACCAGTGCCAGATCACTTACTCGAAATGCGGCACGTGCGGTATTGCCCTGCGTTATTTTTGGAAACACAATAAACGTGCTCGCATTAGTGCCTTTGAAAATGCCGCTGACCGCGCCGGCCATGCCGTTAGCGGCAACCTGCACCGAAACAATCGTGGCGACGCCGGCGACTAGTCCAATCAGCGTTAGAATCGAACGGGTCCTGTTAGCCATCAGCACCTGAGCTGCTTCGATGAAATAGGCAAGCATTAGCCGCGCAACGCCTCGACCGGGTCGAGTCTACCTGCACGCGCTGCGGGATAGGAGCCAAACCCGATTCCAACCGATATTGAGAATCCGGCAGCGACTGCGATAACAATGCCCCAAGGCACGGGTGCAGCTCCGACTCCCTTAATGATCGCGGGTCGCATGAGTAGAACTGCCAGCACACCAAGCACCGAGCCGATGATGCCCCCGCCGAGCGACAGCAACGTTGCTTCGACCAGAAACTGCGTTGCTATTTCATGTGCATTAGCGCCGATCGCCTTGCGAATGCCAATCTCGCGCGTCCGCTCGCTCACGGAAACGAGCATGATGTTCATGATGCCTATCCCGGCAACAAAGAGTGATACGCCTCCAATAAAGGTCAGACCCACGCCTATGAACGACAGAACGTTTACAAAAATGCCGCTGACCGCGAGTTGATCCTGGATTCGATACTGGGCCCGTGGATGTATTCGGTTCAGCGCTGCTTTGGCGGCGGCGATCACTTCGACGGGATTTTGCGATCGGCTGTATCCCCAAAACTGTATGAAGTCGATCGGGCCGGGTGCTAAGTGGTGCATCGTCGTGTATGGTACATAAATCGTCTCGCCGACCAAGCCGCTAAAGAGACTTGCTTTAAGGGAAAAAATGCCGACGATGGTTAGCCGCTGGCTGCCGACGTTTATCGAGTGTCCAACCGCATCACCGCTCGGAAAGAGTTTTGCGGCAGCCTGTGGAGATAACATGCCGACGTTGCTTCCACCGAGAACGTCAGCCGGCTCGATGAGGCGTCCCGATTCGGTGTTGACGCCGTTCGCCTCGTTGAGTTCTCCGCCGGTCGAGTTTACTTGCATGAAGTCGCTGCGCCCGTTAACTGTGATTCGGTATGTTCTCGGCTGATTTCCCTGACTGCTAAAAACGGGAATGGCTCGTCGGATCTCTCCACTGGCGTATGCTTGCACTAATGCGGCATCGCGGTAATACAGGGTGGCTAACGCGGGATTATCTTGCGACGGGTCGGCGACCGCGACGAAACCCGGATCGCCACCGCGCGCGATTTCTTCCTTGATGCCGTTTGACGCAGCTTGGCTCAAACCCAACACCGCGATCACCGACGCGATGCCGATGATCATGCCGAGAGCCGAGAGTGCCGATCGCGACCGGTGGCGCCAGATGCTTTCGAACGCTTCCGGGATATAGGCCAGAAAGCGCGACATTAGCTCGCGGGCGTAGCCTTTCCAACCGGAGTCGTCGTCACGCTTTGCCCGTCGTGCAGCAGCGGGTCGCGCGCCGATACGATTTTGTCACCGCGAACCAAGCCGGATTTCACAACGGTTTGCGTGTCGTTTTTCGATCCGGTGCGGACGTACGTTTTCGCCAGCTTGCCGGCGCGAACGGCGAAGACGTAAGAGCCCTTGCCGTCTTTGTCGATCGCCGCGCTCGGTATGACGAGCGCGTTCTTCACATCGGTTGTGAGAATATCCACGTCAACGGACATCCCATCCCGCAAGAAACTTGGAGATCCGTCGAGGCGGATCGTCGTTACGACTTGCTTGGCGGTACTCGACGGATCGCTGGATTTGGTTGCGACCGGTGAAATCGAAACGACCCGCCCGGTCAGGGTGCGGCCGGGGAAATCCTGGCCGGTAATGTTTGCGGGCTGGCCGTTGCGAACGTTGATGATGTCCTGTTCGTCGACTTGCGCCTTCACGATGAACCCGCCGCCCGCCGCAATCGTGAACAGCGCTTGGCCCGCCGTCACCGGATCGCCCGGACGTAACGACGTGAGCGGGTCGGTGGGCTGCGTGGCAACGGTTTGAATCGTGCCGTCGACCGGAGCCGCAATTTGAGTGAACCCGACCTGCTGTTGATTGGACTGATTGACGATCTGCGCTTTTTGGGCGGCTGCCTGCGCGTACTGCACGCTGCTTTGCCCGTAGCCGGTCACGGCGCCGAGCTGCAGCTGGCGGACGGCTTGATCGTATTGCACTTGCGTTTGATCGAGTTTGGCTTTGTCCACGTCGACTTGGTTGCGCGGAATCGCTTTGTTGTTGTACAAGTTCAGGTCGGCGCGATAGATCCGGAGCGCTTCGTCGAGGTTCGTTTTGGCGTTCTCAACCGCTGCTTGATAAGAGACTTTGGCGT
>JAAXMC010000007.1 GCA_013036315.1 Vulcanimicrobiota bacterium | reverse complement strand
ACGTAAATGCGCACAAATGCCACCCGATCGCGGTGGCGCGGATCCATGTTCGCCTGGATCTTAAATACGAACCCTGTGAATTGATCGGACGTGGGGTCGATCATGCGGCCCTCGACTTCGCTCGGGCGCCCTTCGACTTCGCGCTTCGCTGAAGGCGAAGCGCTACGCTCAGGATGACACTCTTTGTCCGCGCCGTTCTCTTTGTCCGCGCCGTTCTCTTTATTAACACCGCTGACAAATATGCGGCGCGGAGTCGGTGAAGGTGCGAGCTTAATGAAATCGTCTAGGAAAAGCTGCACACCGAAATTGGTGACCGCGCTCCCAAAAAAGACGGGCGAGACGTCGCCGCGCAGCATGGCGGCCGCATCGAACTCGGCGCCCGCTCCTTCGAGCAGCTCGATCTCTTCGAGAAACTGGCCGTACGACCGATCGTCGAGGAGTTCGCGAATCTGCGGATCGTCGACGCCGGTCACCTGAACGTTCGCGCGCTTGGATCCGTGCGCGGCGCGCTCGAACAAGTGTACGCGCTGCGTGGCGCGATCGAAGACGCCCTTGAACGACGGGCCGTTGCCGAGCGGCCAGTTCATCGGAAAAACGCCGATACCCAAAACGTTCTCGAGTTCGTCGAGCAGTTCGAGCGGGTCGCGGCTGGGCCGGTCCATCTTGTTGATGAACGTAAAGAGTGGAATGCGGCGCGCGCGGCAGATCGCGAACAGTTTTTTGGTTTGCGGTTCCACGCCTTTGGCGGCGTCGATCAGCATTACGGCGCTGTCGGCGGCCAGCAGCGTACGGTATGTGTCTTCGCCGAAGTCTTGGTGGCCGGGCGTGTCGAGCAAGTTCACGGTGCAGCCGCCGTACTCGAACTGCAAAACCGTCGACGTGATCGAAATTCCGCGCTGCTTTTCGAGCTCCATCCAATCGCTGGTGGCAGCGCGTTGCGCCCGCCGCGCCGAAACCTGCCCGGCGGTTTGGATAGCGCCGCCGTAGAGCAGCAACTTTTCCGTCAGCGTCGTCTTGCCGGCGTCGGGGTGTGAAATGATCGCGAACGTGCGCCGCGTGCGCACTTCGCGTGCCAGATCGCTCATTACAGCTTGGAGGTTGCCGGTTCGTAGATGCGTAGCGTTACGCGCGCGCCGGCTTCATGCATCAGCGCGATGGAAGAACCTTTTTTGAAGAGCTGCGCGGGAGCCGGAACATAGAATCTATCTTGGCCGCGGCGCACCAAAACGTCTTTTTCGCGCGCGACGATACTGCAGTCGCCGAACTGCAGCTGCGTTCCGGCCGGCTGGATCGCATAACCCGAAGGCAGGAGCGAGCTGACGTACGCGCGCGAGCCGGCTCCCTCGAACGTTTGCCGCAAACATTCCGGGAGCGCCGACAGCACCCACGGCGCCGCCAGGCCTAAGGCGTGTTCGCGCCGGCGCGTGGCCAGGTCGGCTTGCGCGGCCTTGGGTGGAACCGGAACGTATACCGAAGCGATCTTCAATTTGATCCGATCGCGGTTGGCGTAACCGGCGACGATCACCGCAATCGTAAGAACGATTGCCGCTGAGATCGCATAGAATCTAAGCAGCGCTTTCGGCCGGCTCGCGCTGCGTGCCCGGGCCTCCTCCGAGCATCAAACGGCCCGCTCCGATCGACCAGTCGGCCATACCGTAGTAAAAATCGAAGACGCGGGCTCCGAGATCCGGGCGCGGATCGATCGCGGTCGGAAAAACGACGTTGTCGACGATGCCGTGCAGCTCCGACTCGTCTTCCGGCCTCAGAATCGGCTGCGCCGATCGATAAACGATCTTCTGGATGTCCTGCAGATCGTGGATCACGAGGCCCGCAGCGTATCGCAATTTGGGCCGGGCGCCTTCGCCGATCACGTCGACTCCGTGGAAGATCGACATCCAGCCTTCGTCAATGCGCACGGGGGGCGTGCCGCACCCGACTTTGAGCGATCCCCAGTTTGCATCGGGCGCCAAGACGAGTTCGCTTTCGCAAACATCGAGCAACTTCGCGCGATCTTTCAACGCAGGCTCGAGCGGGATGTATCCGATGCGGATCGATTCCCGGTCGCGATACGGCATGCGCTCGATGATCGGAATCGAGGCCCGGCCGTCGACCGCCGAGAGATGAAGCATCGGGCGATGATAAAACGCGAGCGACGTCACGCCGGCCGGCGATCGCACCGGCTCGGGAAAAAACGCCGCGTCCTTGTCGTCGCCGATGTGCATGCCGGGTTTATCGAAAACTAATTTTCCGACGCGCTCAAAACTATAGCCGTCTTTCGATGTCGCAATGGCAATCCGCGGACCTTGCGGCCCAAAAGCGGTGTAGGTCATCACGTACTGATCGAGTGCCGGTATGAACGTCGCGCGCGGATCTTCGCAGCCGTACCCCGGACTCGGACGAAGCTCGTACACGGCGCTGGGTTCGAGAACGAAACCGTTACGCCGGAACGAAAAACGATCGCCGTCTGCGACCGCCTCCGTCAATCCGACGCGCGAAATATTTCCGCGCGCCACGTCGCGCGGATAAAGTAACAGCTTACCATCTCGCGTGCGCGCAGAAGCAGGGTTCAGAATCCCTTCGGCTTCGCTCGGATCTCCGTTGGGTTCCAGGGCCAACCCCAGGCGTTGAACGTTTACGTCGAGTTCGCCGGTCGCGCGTGCTTGCATCAATCCGTTTCTTCTAAACTAGCGGCCCGCGCACAGTTTCCGAGGCCGGTCACGATTTCGTGAACCGGCCGCCCGGCGGCGCGCGCAAATTCGTCGAGACTTGCCGCACGATCGAGCCACACGAACTCTTCCGTGCCGGCGCCGAGCTTTTCGGCGCGCACCGCGGCATACTGCATTCCGACCATCAACACGTCGCCCGTTCCCTGTAAGCCCGCCGGCAACCCGTCTCCAAAACCGCCGCGCAGCATTGCGACCGAGCAATCCATCCCGAGCATGGTACCTCCATACCCCAACTGTGTCCCCGCCGAATGTCGCTCGATGCGAAGCACCGGAGCGCTAAACCGCAAAGCGCAGAACACTCCGGGGACGACGGGACCGCCCGTCGCGCCGAAAAGCCCCACGCCGATGCGCACCGAGGTGCCGCGCCGGATCCCGGCGGCCAGCGGAAACGTGCTGCAAACGTCCGTCTCTTCAACCCGTACGCCTGCGCGGGACAACAGTGCGAGCGCCTCTTCGAAAAGGCGCAGCTGGTCCTGCGCGGCCGCGAGATCCGTGACGTGGGTCCAGGCTTCAACTTCGGCAGAAGCAGCGCGCAGTTCGGGCGCAAAGCGCGCCAGCTCTTCTAATGATAAGCCGCTCCATGCGGCCGCCGTGCGAACGCCGACGCGAACGCGCAGCGGCTTCGAACGCGCGCGCGCCCATTCGCCGGCCAGCGCAAGCTCTTCAACGGTCGAGATCGGCGGCTGCGCGTTTGCATCGAGCACCTCACGCAAACGTTCGATTGGAACGGACCCTAGAATGACTGCGGGCGCGGACGTGTACTTTCTCAACGCGCGCAGTTCATCGGCATCGGCAACGCAATAGCTCGCCACGGTGCCCTCGAGCGCACGCACCATTGCGCCGAAGCCCCACCCGTACCCATCGCACTTCACGACGGCGCGCACCAGCACGCCGGCGAACTCGCTCCAAGCTCGCGCATTGGCCGCGAGCACGTTCGCGTCTAAGGAAAGAGCGGGCCGCACTGCGCTTGCGTTATTCCCTAAGGCAATTCGGACGCCGTGATCGGCTCGCCGGCCGGCGTGACGACCTCGACGCGCACGCCGCGCCGGTACGCCGAGTTCGGCACGATCCACAGTGTAAAAGTTCTGTATCGGTTCGACGGTTCGCCACCATCGGCGGGAGCCGCTTCGAAGGCGACGACGCGGAAACGGTCGGCGCGCGAGCGGATCGATTCGATGATTTGCTTGTAGCCGGAGCGATCGTGCGGCCCCATGAGCAGCACGACGCCGAACTCGGCCCGGAAGCGCACCGGCGCGTGAATTCCCAGGCGTTCGAGTGACGGCGCGTCGCGCACGACGACCAGCTCGTTTCCGCCAAGTACCGGCGTGTCGCCCTGTCGAAGGGTCTGAACTCGAACGTCGCGGCAGCCGACCACAATGAGAAGGGCTGCCAAAGCCCAGAGGCGCTTCACGCGCTTGGCGTTCGAGGTATTGTCACGCGGCGCCCTGCGGGTGCATTCTATAGGAACAAGGGGTTCGTACATGTTCGTTCGCCTAGCCGCCCTAGCCGCGTGCGCCGCACTGCTCAGTCCGGGCGCAACTTACGCTTCAGCGCCGCCGCCCGTGCCCGCGGCCACCGCCGCGCCCGCGCTTAAAGTGATCGCGAGCGTTCGCTCGACGCCGCGCTGCGCCGAGATCGTTACGCACGCGAACAGCGCGATCGGCAGCGCGCTCAATAATGATGTACAGCTCCAGCAACTGATCACGCGGCTGCGCGCATTCAATCTCGACGACGGCAATCCGATCCACCGCCGCAACGGACTTGACGCGCTGGGCGAATTCGCCAAGAACCTCGCCAAGCAGTCGCGTTCGGCCGACGACGAAGTAAAACGTCTGCGCGCGCTCGCCGAAAAATCAACCGACCCGCAAGAGCAGAAAGAGCTCAAGGCGTTTGCCGACGCACTGGGTGGCGCGCTGTGGCGCCAGCAGAAGATCGCGCGCGACCTCAACGGGTATCTCGCTTCGGTCGACTTCCAAGACATGGCGACGTTTACGGAAGGCCAGCAGCAGGCGAACCGCGCGGTGTTCGGCGTTCCCGATCCGTACATCTCGGCGGCGGCGGACACGCGTCCGAACGCGGGTACCGATCGTATGCACAATTCGATCGACCCGTCGACCGGAATGCATCCCCCGCCGCTCGGACACGATCCCAACGTGCCGACCGCTACGCAGGAAGCGACCGCGGCGGCCAGCGATTTCCAATCGCGCCTGCCCGACATCACCCAGGATGAAAACAACGCCGCCCAACACGTGACGGCCGCGTTATCGCGCTGCTGATACACACACGACACTGGTCGTTGTAGGGTCCGCGCCCTCGGGGATAAACTGAGGTCCTGTGAAAAGCTTGGCCAGACTGAGCTGGGCCGCGGTTGCGGTCGCCTTCGGCGAGGTGCTGCTCGGAAGTTGGACGCGCATCAACGGCGCAGGAATGACCTGCCCGGATTATCCGCTATGCCGGGGCCGGCTGGTGCCTGCGTTCGATGGCGGCGTCGTGTGGGAATGGGCGCACCGCTTGACGGCAGTCGCTCTTTGCATCCTCGTAGGCATTGCGATCGTTACCGCGCTGCGCCGCCGCAACGCAGCGATACCGTTCGTTCGGGCTGCCGCAGCCGTGGCCGGAGCGCTGTTCCTTTTTCAGGTTTTTCTTGGCGCCGCGACCGTGCGGCTTGCGAATACGCCGGTCTCGGTGGTCTGGCACTGGGGAACGGCGATGGCGCTGATCGCGGCGCTCGCCGCGCTGGCAATCTTTGCGTCATCCGGAGCGCAGCAGCGCGCCGCCAACGATCGCGCGGTCGCCACCGTGTTGGCTTTGGCTGCGGGCGTTGCATTCATTACGATGTGCATCGGCGCATACGTCAGTTCGAGCGGCGCCGGCCTCGCCTGCGTTACGATTCCGGGCTGTGCCGGCAACGTCGTGGTCTTCGGCAACGGCCAGTACGTGCAGATGCTGCATCGTTTGGCCGCGGGGGCGTCGCTGCTCGCCGCGGTCGCGGCATTCGCATTCGCCTGGGTGAAACAGGCGAGCGTGCGCGTGCGCGGCTGGACGAGCGCCGGGCTGGCGCTCGTGTTCGTGCAAATCATTCTGGGCTTGCTCAACGTCGCTTTCCGGCTGCCGCTCGATCTGCGTGAAGCCCACGCTGCCAACGCCGCCTTGATCTTTCTATGCTTCGTGTGCGCCACGACGCTGGCTTCGCTCGAAGCCTCGCCCGCGCGAGCGGTGAACGCGGCATGAGCGTTTCAGCACGCGCCGAGCGCATCGTGCAGACGCGCGCCGCGGCCTTGCTTGCGCGGTGCGCAGACTATTACGATCTCGGCAAGCCGCGCATCATGTATCTGCTGCTGATCACCACCGCAGCAGCAATGGCGATGGCGGCGCGGGGCCTGCCGCCGCTTCAGTTGCTGGGATGGACGATGCTCGGCGGCGCATTGGCTGCCATGTCGGCGGGAACGCTCAACTGCGTTTACGACGCGGATATCGATCGGATCATGCGCCGCACGCAGGCACGCCCTATCCCGGCGATGCGTATCTCGATCTTCGCCGGCACGATGCACGCGATCGTCATGGGCGTCCTGTCGTTTTGCATCTTCTATTTTCGCGTGAATCCGCTGGCGGCTTGGCTTTCGCTGGCGGGCAACGTCTACTACGTCGTGATCTACACGATGTGGCTGAAACGCCGCACGCCGCAAAACATCGTGATCGGCGGCGCCGCCGGCGCGATTCCGCCGCTGGTCGGCTGGGCCGCGGTCGCGCACACGATCGGCGGGCCGGCGATCGGACTCTTTGCGATTATCTTCTTGTGGACGCCGCCGCATTTCTGGGCGCTCGCACTGAACAGTGAAAACGACTACGCCAAAGCCGCGATCCCGATGCTTCCCAACGTCGTGGGCGACCGGCGCACCAAGCGCGCGATCGTTTTCTATACGCTCGTGCTGGTCGCCGTATCGCTCGCGCTTTTCCCGCTGCACGTCTTCGGCGCGCTGTATTTCGCCGGCGCTTTCGCGCTGGGCGCCGCATTCATCACATACGCGCTGAGACTGCAGCGCGATGGTGCAGCCGCCGCGCGCGCGCTCTTTGGTTTTTCGCTGGTCTATCTGGCGCTGATCTGCGTCTTCATGGTGATCGACCGGATCGTCTCGTGAATCCGCGTCTTCCGCTCCTCTTAACGCTCGGGTTAGGCGTTTTTCTGGGCGCGCTCGATCTGAGCGCGCTCGCGCCCGCGCTGCCCGCGATCGGGCGCGAATTGGATACGGCTACCGGCGACCTGTCATGGGTGTTCACGCTGTATTTGCTGATGACCGTCGTCAGCATCGCCGTCATGAGCACGCTGGCGGACCGTTACGGGCGCAAGCCCATCTACATAACCTGCATTCTGATATTCTTGGCAGGCAGCGCGCTTGCGATCGTGGCGCAGGATTACAATTTCTTCTTGCTGGGCCGCGCGATCCAAGCGCTGGGCGCGGGCGGAATTTTTCCCGTTGCAACGGCCGCTATCGGCGACCACGTCCCGCGGGCGCGGCGCGGCGCGGCGCTGGGGTTGATCGCAGCCACGTGGGGACTCGCCGCAATCGTCGGACCTTTGTACGGCGGCCTGATCACGCACTTCGTTTCCTGGCGCTGGATCTTCGTACCGAATTTTGCCATTGGCGGAGCGGTGATCGTTTTCGCACTGCGCGAGCTGTCGCCGGATGCGCCGCGACGCAAAGGCCCGCTCGACATTCCCGGCCTCTTCCTGCTTGCAACCGGATTGCTTTTCGTGATGTACGGCATCACCGGCACGCACGTCGTGCCGGTCGTCATCGGCTTCCTATTCCTGGGGGGTTTTTGGGTTTGGCAGCGGTCTGCCGAATCGCCGATCGTTCCGCCGAGCCTGTTGCTCAACGGTCAGTTGGCGAAGACGTATCTGCTCGAGCTCGTGATCGGTATGCTCGAAGGCTCGCTCTTCTTTGTTCCGGTCGTGTTGGTCGGAGCGGAACATCTTTCAGCGGCGGCCGCGGGCGCAGTTGCCGCGCTGGGCGCGGTGATGTTCGTGGTCGTGATCCCGGCGTCCGGGCGCGCGCTCGATCGCGTCGGCAGCCGCAACGTCTTGCTGGCCGGCACGTTCCTAACCGAAACCGGTCTGGCAATCTTTGCGCTCGGCTTCAACTCGCTCGCGCTAGCTTTGCTCGCGATGATTGTAGCCGGCGCCGGTTTTGGCGCGCTGCTCGGCGCTCCGACGCGTTATATCATCACAAACGAAACGACGCCCGAGACGCGCGCAACGGCGGTCGGCCTGCTCAGCCAGTTTTTGATCGTCGGGCAGATTCTCGGCGGTTCGATCGCCGGCGGCATCATGACCGGAGCGGCGTCGGACGAATCGTCTTATCGCTGGACCTATCTTACCTTCGCGGCGCTCGCCTTGCTGGCGCTGGTCATCACACTATTTCTGCGCTCGCGGCGGGCTGAAATGAAGGCCGCATGAGGCTGGGCCGGCACCTCGCCGGGCGGCCGTGGACCGAGCGCGAGCGCGAGATCGTCTGGCGCGGGCTCACCGGCCGCTTTGCGATTGCGATCGAGCCGCTGCTCGGCACGGTTTTCTTCGCGCTGCTCGCGTGGGGCATCATTTGGCGCGCGCGCGTGGCCGGTCCGCCCGACTTGTGGATTCTCGCGCCGGTTTTCGGCATCATGGCGCTTGGCTTTGCGATCTATTTGGTGGTGTTGCTGGTCGCGCCGTTCATCGCGTACGCGCAGACGTTCAAACCGATCTATATCGTTGACGGCTATGTACGCTATCGAGGGCCCGACGATTTTTCCGAACATACCGCATCCGGTTACGTCGCGGTGTTATTCGATGATTCGAAGCTGTGCTGCGAATGGGAGTGCTTCGGGCGCCACCGGATCCCGAACACCACGATACCCGCGCTCGTCGAATTCTCCGAATACGGCGGCATTCACAAAGTAGACGGTAAATCGACGGGCGTCTTACCGGACGATCTGCCGGCATTAGCTATCGGAATATCTCAGCGGATGCGCCGCTAAGGTTGACCATCGCAATCCCGAACAGCCGCCAGCGCCGCCGGCACGAGCGCGACCTCTTCAGTGTGTAGGTTCGCGGCCAAGGAACCTGCCGAAACCGATCGCAGGTCGCGAGCAACAAGCGACCGCGCCGGAACATAACCGATAACTGCCGGATCTTCATCGGGATTCTGTACCCGCGTTAAGGCCTCGCGTTCCGCAACCTGGTAACCAACATTCGTCTGGCTCCCGGCGTCTGGAGGAGGTCTACGGTCAAATGCTGAGAGGTCCCCGGCCGACGCAAGGGCGTTATCGAGTATGGCCGCAGAACCGACACGCAGTGCGTTCGCATAAGCGCGCTGCAGGTCAACGATGTTTTGGATGCGCTGCCGCAGGCTATCAACATTTCGATTAGTGCCTTGCGGATATTTTGCATACGAATCCCGCAGCAGCAAGTCAATTTGGTAAAGATTGGAGAGAACGCGTGTTGCGTACTGCTCCGCATTCGCGGCCGGCAGAGCCGTAAGGTTTTCCAGAAACTTTTTGCCGGCAGCGTCGTGACCTGTCCCTGCGCCCGGACCTAAATCTTTATAAACATTATGCATCTTCTGAACGTTGTATTGGAGCCCGGCAAAAAGCGGCACTGTCGCTTCCGTTACACGTGCAGCCGGAACCACAAGCTCGTGCAGCGAGCTGCATACGGCGCCGGCATGAACGTGGACGATCGTTTTCAGAGGCGTACTGGAAGGCGACGGCGATGGCGTCAACGCTGCCAGGGTAATGGCCATGAAGAGCATGGAGGAACTAGCGCGGAGTGCTAAGGGGTATTCGCATGGATTTTTGATCGGGCCACCAATGGCCGTACCCGGAAAGCATGACGACCGAAGCGCCGATTCCGAAAATACAGAGCAGGCCGATGATCGCGGCGATGCCCACGACCACCGGTGTACCGCGGCTGGCCGGTACGCCGCGTTCGTCGACCGGATCGTACATTACGCCACGCCCTTTCCGATCAGAATGCCGAACGCGGCTAGGATTCCGAGAATCGCTCCGAGCGCCAGCAAGCCGAGCATGATTTTAAAGACCTGATTCTCGATACCCTGACTCTTCCAGTCGTTTCGCAACGCGATTACTGCGACGAAAAAGACGAGGATGCCAAAGAAAACCGCCAGGATGCGTTCGACGTGGGCGATATTAGCTTCCATCCGGGCGCCTCACAGTAGGTAAAAGATCGAGAACAGCACGACCCAGATGACGTCGACGAAATGCCAGTAGAGCGTTCCGAGCGTCAATCCGGTGTACTTGGTGAAAGTGTACTTGCCTTGCGCGGCTTGCAGCAGCAAGACCGTTAGGTAAATAATCCCGCCGAAAACGTGCAGTCCGTGCATCCCGGTCAGCGTGTAAAACGACGCGCCGAAGATGCCGCTATCCCAGCGCGCGCCGATGTGGATGTATTCCATCACTTGGCCGCTCAAGAATCCGGCGCCCAGAATGATCGTCATCACGATCCAGTTTGCGAATTTGACGAAGCTGCCGTGCTTCCAGTTTTCGAGCGCAAAGTGCATGGTCGCGCCCGATCCGAAGAGCACGATCGAATTGATCGCGGCCAACGCGATGTCGAGCTTGGGGCCGCCGGCCGGCCAGCCTTGACCGCTGTTGCGCAAATACAGATACGCAAAGATGAACGACGAGAACAACACCAAGTCGCTGACCATGAACAGCAGGAACCCTTGGATGCGAAGCTCGCGCGTCTCGATGTAGAGTTGATCCGGCTCCTCGGCGTATCCGGCAAAACCGGAATGGGCTACGCTTGCGACCGCCATCAGTGGGCCGCCGGAACCGGCGGCGGCGCGCCCGTCAGCTCTTCTTCCAAACCGCGGTACGGGAGCGGTTCGGCGAAGTCATACGGCGCGGCAAATACCGACGGCACGTGTTTGAAATTGTAGTACGGCATCGGCGAAGGAATCTGCCACTCAAGCGTGCGCGCGTTCCACGGGTTGTGTCCCGAACGTTTGCCGTTGCGCATCGACCACAGCGCGTTGATCAGCACCAAGATGAGCGCAGCGGTCATAACAAATGAGAACCACGACGCGACTTGATTCCAGCCTTGGAATTGCGGATCGTACATCGCGACGCGGCGCGGCTGCCCCCACATGCCCAGCCAGTGCATCGGCAAGAACGTACCGTTGAAGCCGATGAAGAACAGCCAGAACGCCCACTTGCCGAGCGTCTCGTTCATCAAGCGGCCCGTCATCTTCGGATACCAGTAGAACAGCCCCGCGAGAATGCCCATCAGGCTGCCGCCGACGAGCACGTAGTGCAAGTGCGCGACGATGAAGTACGTTCCGTGCGCGTGCAGATCGAACGGCACGGCGGCTAAAAACACGCCCGTGATTCCGCCCAGCGTGAACGTCGCCAAGAAACCGATCGCGAACATCATCGAGGTCGTCATGTGGATAACGCCGCCCCAGAGGGTTGCGACCCATGAGAAAATCTTGACGCCGGTCGGAATGGCGATCAGCATCGTGAGCACCATGAACGGCAGCTGCAACGCCGGCGCCAGGCCGGAGGTAAACATGTGGTGCGCCCACACCATGAAGCCCAGAATCGCGATCGCGCACGACGAGAACGCAATCATCTTGTAGCCGAAGATCGGCTTGCGCGAAAACGTCGGCAAGATCTCCGAAATCATGCCGAACGCCGGCAAGATCATAATGTAGACGGCCGGGTGCGAGTAGAACCAGAACATGTGCTGCCACAGCAACGGGCTTCCGCCGCGCGCCGGGTCGAAGAATGCGACGCCGAATTCGCGCTGCACGAACAGCGCGGCCAGCGCGGCGCCGAGCGCCGTGGTGGCGATCATCAGCAGCGGTGCGGTGACGAACTGACCCCACACGAAGAGCGGCATGCGCGTGTACGTCATCCCGGGCGCGCGCATCTTTAAGATTGTGACCAGGAAGTTTATGCCCGTCATGGTCGAGCTGACGCCGATCAGAAAGATCGCGGCGGCCCACATGGACGTCCCGGCCTGGCCTTGCAGCGACATCGGCGGGTATTCCGTCCAGCCCGCGGTCGGCGCGCCCATCAAGAACGAGGCATACAGCATCAATCCGGCAACCGGAAAGATCCAGAAGCTCAGCATGTTCAGCCAGGGAAAAGCGACGTCGCGCGCGCCGATCTGCACGGGAAAGATCAGGTTGCCGAAACCGCCGGTGAGCAACGGAATGATGACGAGCCACACCATCGTCGACCCGTGAATCGAATAGACTTCGTTATACGTCTCGGGCGTCATCAGGCCGCCGCTGGCCTTCATCAACTGCACGCGAATAAGTTCGGCGAGCATTCCGCCGAGGATCATGAAAAGAAACGCCGTGATCATGTACTGGATCCCGATGATCTTATGATCGATCGAGAAGACGTACTTCCGGACAAAGCCCTGCGGCTCCGGATGAATGTGGTCGGCGAGTCCTCCGCCCGCGTGTACTGCTGTTGCTGCCATCTTGCTCCGGGTTACCTTAGCGTTTTCAAGTAAGCGACGAGATCGACGATGTCTTTGTTGCTTAGGGCGTTACCGGCTTGGTTGGGCATCTGCCCCATGCTGCCTTTAAATCCGTTTTGTAAGATCTTCGCGACGTTGTCCGGCGTGGCTTTGTCGCCGTCCACGAGTTGCGGATGCGCCGGATCGTAAAGGACGCCTTTCAATCCGGGGCCGACGATGCGCTGATCGAAGGGGCCGAGCGCGTGGCAGGCCGAGCATTTCGTCGCGAACATCTTCGCGCCGGCCGCCGCGTCGCCGCCCGCGAGTTTCAACTGATTGCTCGCCGGCGCCGCGACGGCATTGCTGGCGTTAGCCTGCTGCCGCTCCGTGCGCGCGTACCACGCCGCGTACTGCGCCGGCCGGTCGATATACACGTAGGCGGGGTTTTCTTTCGTGCCGCTGTGCATGTCGCCGTGGAACATGCCGCAAAATTCCGTGCAGATGATCTCGTATTTTCCCGGCCGTGTCGGCGTGAACTCCATCGTGTTGATCAAGCCGGGCACCATGTCTTGTTTGAGACGCATGGCCGGAATCCAGAACGAATGGATCACGTCGGCTGAGGTCACGTGCACCGTGACGGGCTGCCCCAGCGGCAAATGCATTTCCTTAACTTCGCCGTTGACGTTTGGATAACGGAACGTGTAATACCACTGATGCCCGATCGCTTCGACCACCAGCGTGTTGCCGGGCGCAACTTCGATGCCGTACCAAATGCGGATGCTGAAGATCGCCATCAGCACCACGAAGACGGTCGGGACGACGGTCCACCAAAACTCGAGCTTGTTGTTATCGTGAATCTGGATGCCGACGGCATTCTCCGGCGTGCCCGCGTGGCGGCGGAACGCCAGCGAAAAATACAACACGTAACCGCAGATGAATATCCAGAGCGCCGTCCCGGTAGCTGCTAGGAAGCGGAACAGCGCATCGATCTCCTGCGCCTTGTCGACGGCTTCGGGCATGAAGATGGTAATCGGCGCCCAGATCCAAAAGAGAATCGAAAGCAGCGCCAGCACCGCGAGGACCGCGGTGACGATCCAGAATTGGCGATCGAGGTGAACGACCGGGTCCCTGTTTTCAGGCAAAGGTTCGTAACTCTCCAAAGCAGCCGGATCAGCCTATTAGGATTATAGGAAAGCGCGTCCTACGCACGCGACGACCTTTGAAGGGCGCGGGCATACTCCCCGGTGAGCCACTCTACATTTGTAATGGCCGTTCCCACGACGACCGCACCCGCCCCGGCATCGAGCGCCGCCGCCCCCTGCGCGGGCGAATGGATTCCGCCTTCGGCGATGACGAAGGCGTCCAGTTCGCGGAACTGCCGCACCAGTTCCAGCGCCGGAAGCGCGCAACCGGCCGTTTCCTTCGTATAGCCGCAGAGTGTCGTGGCGATGATGTCGGCGCCGGCGGCCTGCGCGGCCACTCCATCGGCGGGCAGCGCGCAGTCGGCCATGGCGAGCGCACCCGCCTGCTGAACGGCACCCACGATTTCGGCAACGCCGAGACCGCCGGGCCGCGGGCGAGCGGTCGCATCGAACGCGACGATCTCGGCGCCGCACCTTACGACCTCCTGAACCTCCCGCAGCGTCGGCGTGATGTAGGGTTCGTAGCCGGGATACTCGCGCTTGACGATGCCGATGACGGGCAGATCGACGCGCTTGCGGATCGCTTCGATGTTTTTTTCGCCGGCAATCCGTAGCGCCACGGCGCCGCCCGCCTTCGCCGCGCCCGCCATCGCCGCCAACGCGATCGGATCGTCGAGCGCCGAGCCCGCCGCCGCTTGCACGGAGACGATCAAACCGCCGCGCAGCCGATCGAGCAGATCGCGATTCGCACTCATCGCGTGCGCGCCAAAAGCAATGCGCCGGCTGCCGCGTCCGCGAGCGGCTCGACCAGCCGCGCGGCGGGCGCCGCTTCACGCACGGCGCTCGCGATCGCGTCCTTCATAACGGCGCCTTTCGTCATGCCGCCCAAAAATGCGAGTGGTGCGGACTGCATGCCGGCGCGCGCCATCGTACGCACGGCAAGATCGGCCAACGCCTGCGCGGCCTGCTGCACGTAGCGCATCGCGGATGCGTCGCCCGGTCCGGCGGCTTCGATCATCGCGCGCGCAAAGTACGCGAATGCCGTTCGCGAGATCTCTCCCGCATAGAACGAGCGCACCAGCGCATGCAGCGACGGGCAGTTAAAATGCTGCAACACCGTTGCCGTCACGGGATTTTTCTTACCGGAATCCTCGTCGCGGATCGCATCTTCGATCGCGCGGCGCGCAAACCAGAACGCGCTTCCCTCGTCGCCGAACAAATATCCCCATCCGCCGACGGTCACGGTTTCGCCGCGCGCGTTGCGGCCGTAGGCGACCGATCCGGTTCCCGCGATCACCACGACTCCCGGGCCGCCTTCGAACGCGCCGGCATGCGCGATCACCGCATCGTGCAGCAGCACGAGCTCGCCGCACGGCAGCTCCGGCGCGCGTCCATACACACGGCCTTCATAGCCGCTGATTCCCGCGACGATGCGCGCGCAACGGGCGTCGCCCGGCAATGTCGCCGCCTCCGCGGCCTTGTCGAATGCCGCCCGCAACGCGTCGCGCAAACGCGTCGAATGGGAATCTTGCCCGATCTCGTCAGCCGCGCCGGCTTCCCCGCGCCCAAGGATACGCCCCGATTCGTCACCGATGACCGCGACGGTACCACTCTGCCCGGCATCAATTCCCGCGAAGAGCGTCATTCAGCAGCTGCTTCTTCGCGCGCAGCGCGATCCGCAATTACTGGAATCTCACCGAGGTGCTCGCGATGATGATACATTTCGTGCGCGATCGCGCGTTTCACAAATTCGGCGCGTTCCCCGGGCGCGAGCTTGTCGGCCACGCGGGAGTTGATGCGGATGACGGGCCCTTGCGGATCATATTCGGAGCGCAACTCCGCATCGCCCCAGTCGCCGAGATCCGCGAATTCGATCTTCATAAGATGACGCCGTCGGCCGTCAGTGCCGCGCGCAGTTTGGCCGTATCGAGATTGCGCAATTGCACGCGATCTTTTTGCGCGAGCGCCGCCGCCGTACCGGCGGCTTGGCCCAGCGTCATCACGGTCGGCGTCAGGCGCGTGGACGCCAGCGCTTCGTGCGTCGTCGAGATGCAGCGGCCGGCCACGAGCAGCCGGTCGACGTGCGCCGGAACCAAACAGCGATACGGAATCTCATAACTTTCGCCCGGGCGCAGGCGGTGCGTTTGCGTGCCCGTCCCCGACGGATTGTGAATGTCGATCGGATAGGCGCTGCGCGCGACGGCATCTTCGAAATGGCGCGCCTGCAGCACGTCGTCGCGCGTCAGCGTATACACACCGACGATCCGGCGCGATTCGCGAATGCCGATCTGCGTCGCGGTTGCCGCGATGCGGGCGTGTTCAAAGCCCGGTACGCTCTTGCGAAAAAAAGCGAAGAGCTGCATCGCTTGCCCGCGCGCCGCGACTTCGGCGCGCGTCAAGTCGTCGGGATCGAGCGGATCGATATCCACGACGCGGGTCATGTTGACGGTCACTTCGTCGGGATAGGGCGAGATGAAAAACGAGACGACCTCGCGCGGAATATTCACATCGCCTTTGGCTTGCGCCGCATGCCACAGATCGTAGAGGCCGGCCACCGCCGTTAACGCCGGCGCGGTTCGTTCGTGCGTCTTCAAAGATGTGCGCATCTGATCGGGATGCATCCGCAGGTAGGCAGCGGTTTTCGCAAGATCGACGTGGCTTATTCGAAAGATCAGCGTCGCGGGCTGGACGCGTCCGCGTTCGTCGCCTTGCTGCGTCTCCACGCCTGCCGACGCGGCCACGTATGCATCGGCGGTTGCGTCGATCGTGATGCGCGCGCGATATTCGCGCTCGCCGGCAACCGTCGCGAAGACGGCTCCGGCAACACTTTGTTCGTCCATGATCGCGCGCAAGAAATACGCGTGCAGCAGCAAATGCACGCCGGCTTCCTGCATCATATCGAACAGCAGCGCTTTGTGGATCTCCGGATCGAACGGCGTAATCGTCGGAACGTAGTCAGAAGAATCGTGCAGATGGCCGGGCGAGCCGCCCATGCGAATGAGCCGATCGACGATCTCTTGCGCGATGCCGCCGACGATGCGTTTCTCGCCGGAGTGAAAGGTCATCCACGGCCCAACCATTGCCGCGGTTGCGGTGCCGCCCAAGAATCCGTAGCGCTCGACAAGCATCGTGCTCGCACCATGACGCGCCGCCGCGATCGCCGCGGCACAACCGGCGATGCAGCCGCCGACGACTAGTACATCGTACTCATTCACTCGTCGCGGCCTTCGACGCGCACGCTCGGCCTCCGGCGACAGGGAGTGGCAAGGCAAGGGGGTAAACGGCTCGGCATGCTGCTATCACGCGTGAAGCCTCTCGCAACTATACTCGCCGAGGGCACTGACTCAGGACATGGCCTAAAACGATCGCTCGGTCCATGGGCATTAACGGCAATGGGCATCGGCGCCATCATCGGAACCGGTATCTTTGTTTTGACCGGCGTCGCCTCCGCAACGCGCGCGGGTCCATCGTTAACGATTTCGTTCATCGTGGCCGGCGTCGTCAGTGCGCTTGCAGCATTGTGTTACGCCGAGGTGTCAAGCAAAATTCCGATCTCGGGCAGCGCCTACACGTACACATACGCAACATTCGGAGAACTGTTGGCGTGGATCGTCGGATGGGGTTTGATCCTCGAGTATGCGGTCGGTGCAGCGACGGTAAGTGTCGGATGGTCAGGTTACTTCACCAACATCCTGCATCAGTTCGGCCTCATCATTCCGCAAGCGTGGCAGCATAGCCACTGGGATCCGACGCCGGGTATCGCAAATTTGCCGGCGGCCGGAATCATATTGTTGATCACGGCGCTG
>JAAXMC010000006.1 GCA_013036315.1 Vulcanimicrobiota bacterium | reverse complement strand
GCGGGTGCGGGCGGATGTACGCCAAGCCCACCAACGGCTACGCGTCCACCGCCGATGGACTCGGGATCGCATTTCGTGCGGGCGTGCCAATCATGGATATGGAGTTCGTGCAATTCCACCCCACGTCGCTCAAAGAAAACGGGGTGCTGCTCTCGGAAGCGGCCCGTGGCGAAGGCGCGCACCTGCTCAATTCGCTCGGCGAGCGTTTCATGTTCAAGTACGCGCCCGAAAAAGGCGAGCTTGCCTCGCGAGACGTCGTATCCCGCGCGGCTTGGACGGAAATCATGCAAGGCCGCGGCATCGACGGATGCGTGCTTTTGGATCTGCGCCACCTCGGCCGCGAAAAGATTCTGGAACGCCTGCCGCAGATCCGCGAGCTCGCGCTCGACGCAACCGGCAAAGACGCTATCGACACACCCATTCCGATTCTGCCCGGCATGCATTACACGATGGGCGGCATCGAAACCGACAAGTGGGGCGCGACCCGAATTCCGGGAATTTACGCCGCCGGCGAAGCGGCCTGCGTCTCGGTGCACGGCGCGAACCGTTTGGGCGGTAACTCGCTGCTCGAAACGATCGTCTACGGCTCGCGTTCGGCCAAGCACGCTTGCGACTATATAAAGGAAAGCGGCGACGTGCGCCCCTCCGAACGAACGCTGAAGCACGAGCAAGAGCGCATCGCGCGCTGGCTCTCCAAGAATAGCGGTCTGCGGGCGCCCCAGCTCCGTGCGGAGATGAACAAGACGATGAGCGAAAACGTGTTCATCTTCCGCAACGAAAAAGAGCTGCAGCAAGCCGTTGACGACCTGCTCGACATTCGCAAGCGTTTCGACCGCGACGTCTACGTGATGGATAAATCGAAGACGTTCAACACCGACCTGGTGCACGCCATGGAAGTGGACTTTCTGATCGATGCAGCCATGTGCGTCGCCAATGGCGCCCTGGCGCGCAAGGAATCGCGCGGCGCTCAAGCGCGAACGGACTTTCCGGAGCGCGACGACGAACACTGGATGGTGCACACACTCGCGTGGCGTCAGCAGGACCAGAATCCGCGCCTCGACTACTCCCGCAAAGTGACGATCACCAAGTGGGCGCCGCAAGTGAGATCGTACTGACATGGCTCAAGTAAAACTCGACATCTTCCGGTTCGACGAAGCGGTCGACGCCGTTCCGCACCGCGATGTCGTCGCGATCGACGTTCCCGTAACGATGACCGTGCTCGATGCGCTCGAGACGGCCAAAGCCGAAATCGACGGCTCGATCAGTTTCCGCCGTTCGTGCCGGTCGGCGATCTGCGGGTCGTGCTCGATGAATATCAACGGAATAACGGGCCTCGCATGCAAGACGCCCTGCAAGAGCGTGATGAACGACGAGGGCGTGATCCAGATCGATCCGATGCCGAACTTTCAGCCGATGAAGGATCTCGTCGTGCACATGGATCCGTTCTGGGACAAGTACACGCGCCTGAAACCCTATCTTCAGCCCCCCGATCGCGACGAAGATCACGAACGCGAGCGCCGGGTCAGTCCTGAGGACATGAAAAAGTTGGTCGCCGCGGCCAACTGCGTGATGTGCGCGACGTGCTATGCGCTATGCCCGGTGGTCAGCGTCGATCCGTCCTTTGCCGGGCCGGCTGCCATCGCGTACGCGTACCGCTTCATCGAAGACGTTCGCGACAGCAAGAAAAAAGAGCGTTTAGCGCAGATCAATGAGGATTATCTTTGGCTGTGCGCCCATTGTTATGCCTGTTCGTATTGTCCTAAGCACGTCGACCCGCACGATCGCATCGTTGACGTAAAGCGCGCCACCGTTCAAGAAGGCGTGATGATGAATCATCCGGGACCGCGACACGCCCTGGTCGTCAACAAGACGATCAAGAAAACCGGGATGCTGGCCGAAACCGAGGTCATTATGGGCACCGTTGGCCGCTTTAACATCGTCGGTGGACGCGTAGCCGTTGGTGGTCTTGGCGTACATCCGCCCGCACCCGCCGGTGGCCAGAATGGTGGCCTTCGCGGTAATCAGTTCGAGTTCGCCGTTGCGCATGTTGTAAGCGACGACTCCGGTGCCGACGCCGTCTTCCACGCATAACGCCGTGCAGAAATATTCTTCGTAAACTTTGACCTTGAAGCGTTCGAGCTGCTCCCACAGCGTGTGGAGAATCACCAAGCCGGTAACGTCGGCGCTGTAGCACGTGCGCGGGGAGCCGGCACCGCCGAAGGGACGCTGCGCCAGCCGGCCGTCCGGCAGCCGCGAGAAGATGCAGCCACGGTGCTCGAGCCAGATGATTTGGCGGGGCGCGTCGTCGCACATCGCTTCGATCGCGTCTTGGTCCCCGAGGTAATCGGAGCCCTTGGCGGTGTCGAAGGCGTGGTTCTCGGGCGTGTCGTCGGCCGTATTTCCTAAAGCCGCGTTGATGCCGCCCTGGGCAGCGCCTGAATGGCTGCGGACCGGGTGCATTTTGCTGACGATGGCAACGTCGGCGCCACGCTCGGCCGCTTCGACGGCGGCGCGCATGCCCGCTAGGCCGCCACCGATGACCACGACGTCGTGCTTGATCACGTAACCTTCTTTATACTACTCCGGCTAGAGAGGTCCCATGACCTTAGTCTTGCCCGGGGGTTGGCCGGGTATGCCGCCCGATGCTGACCTCGCTTTTTTTTATGCTTAATCGCTCGGTCAGCACCGGACGGCATACCGGCCAAGACAAGCGCGAGGACACGGTTTTGCGGGGCGGACGCCGAACTGCGCGGACAAGTGAGCCAATTCGTCCACCTGCACGTCCACAGCGAGTACTCTTTACTGGACGGCGCGTGCCGCATCGAGCATTTGTGCCGGCGCGCCGCCGAAAACGGAAGCCCCGCGATTGCGTTGACCGATCACGGCGTCATGTACGGCGCGATGGAGTTCTATTACGCCGCCCGCGAGCACGGGCTCACGCCGATCCTCGGTTGCGAAGCCTACATCGCGCCGCGCGGGCGTTTCGACCGGACGGCGCGCGAAGAGGCGCACGTCACGCTGCTGGCCGCCGACTTCATCGGCTACCGCAACTTGAGCGCGCTCGTCTCTAAAGGTTTTTTGGAAGGCTACTACTATAAGCCGCGCATCGATCTCGAGCTGCTGGCCAAGCACAACGAGGGATTGATCGTACTTTCCGGCTGTCTCTCCGGAATGGTGGCGGCGCCGCTGCTGCGCAACGACTTCGACACAGCTAAGAAAGCCGCCAAGACCTACGCGGACATTTTCGGCGACCGCTTTTATCTCGAGATGATGCGCCACGGCATGCCCGAGGAGGAGTCGATCAACCCCGGCTTGTTGCGCATCGCCAAAGAACTGCAAATTCCGATCGTCGCCACAAATGACTCGCACTACCTCGAGCGTAAGGACGCGGCCGCGCACGATGTGCTGCTGTGCATCGGCACCGGGAAGACCGTTGCTGACACGAACCGCATGCGTTTTTACTCCGACGAGTTTTACATCAAGTCGAACGAAGAGATGCGAGCCGCCTGGAGCGATCTTCCCGAAGCCTGCGATGCGACGGAGGAGATAGCCAAGCGCGTCGACATTCGCATTCCGGAGCGAGTTTTCAACGTGCCGGCGTTTCCAGTGCCGCAAGAGAGCCTCCTGACGGAAACGACGGCGGAAGAGTATTTAGGCCAACTGTGCGAGCAGGGGTTGACCGACCGCTACGGGGCCGAACGGGCTCGCGACGATAAAGAGTTGCGCGAGCGGCTCGATTACGAGCTTTCGGTCATTACGAAGATGGGGTACGCTTCGTACTTCCTGATCGTTTGGGACTTCATCAAGTACGCCAAGGATCGCGACATACCGGTGGGTCCGGGACGCGGTTCGGCTGTCGGGTCAATCGTCTCGTACTGCTTGCGAATCACCGATCTGGATCCGCTGAAATACAATTTAATGTTCGAACGGTTTCTGAATCCCGACCGCATTTCGATGCCCGACATCGACACGGACTTTTGCGTGGAGCGACGCGACGAAGTGATCGCCTACGTCACAAAAAAGTACGGGGAAGATCGTGTCGCGCAGATCGTAACGTTCGGAACGATGGCCGCGCGCGCCGCGGTTCGCGACGCCGGCCGCGCGCTCGGCATCCCGTTGCCCGACGTCGATCGAGTTGCCAAGATGATCCCCTCCGGCCCGACCGGACTCACGATCGGCCAGGCGTTGGAACAGATCCCGGAATTGAAAACGCTCTACCGCGGTTCTGCAGAAATGCGGAAGTGGCTCGACACTGCCAAATCCATCGAAGGTTTGGCGCGCAACGCGGGGACGCACGCGGCGGGTGTTGTGATTTCGGCCGGCCCGCTGATCGACTACGCGCCGCTGGCCAAGAGCGATGCCGGCATCAACACGCAGTACGACATGACGTGGGTCGAGCGCATCGGCTTGTTAAAGATGGATTTTCTGGGTCTTCGCAACCTGACCGTCATGAAAAACGCGGTGGACGAAATCCGGCGCACGTCGGATCCCGGCTTCGATATCGCGAAGATTCGCGACGACGACAAGCGGACGTACGACATGCTCAGTCGCGGCGAGACCGTCGGCGTATTCCAACTGGAATCCGAAGGCATGGTTCGCGTCTGCATGGAGTTGCGCCCAAACGAGTTTAATGACATCATCGCGCTGGTCGCGCTGTTCCGTCCCGGCCCGATGGAGTGGATTCCGCAATATATCAATACGAAACACGGGCGCACCAAGCCCAAGTACCTGCACCCGAAGCTGGAGGCAATCGCCTCCGAGACCTACGGAATCATGGCTTATCAGGAACAGATAATGCGCATCGCGCGGGATCTCGCCGGTTTCTCGATGGGCGAAGTGGACGAGCTGCGCAAAGTAATCAGCAAGAAACAGAAAGACAAAATCCCGGTCTACCGCAAAAAATTCATCGCCGGCGCCAAAGAGCACTCGGACATTGGCGAAAAACTCGCAGCGGAGATTTTCGCGTACATCGAACCGTTTGCCGGATACGGGTTTCCAAAAGCGCACTCGACCGCGTACGGCTGGATCGCCTACCAGACCGCATTCCTGAAGGCGAACCATCCGCTGCCGTATTTCAGCGCGCTGATGACGTCCGTTCGCGATCGCACGGACAAGTTAGTCGAATACATCGACGAGGCGAAGAAGATCGGCATTGCGGTGCTGCCGCCGGACGTCAACGCATCGCTGATCGATTTTGCCGTTGCGAACGGCGAGATTCGCTTCGGACTCTCCGCAATAAAAGGCGTCGGAGAGGGCGCGGTACGGGTGATTTTGGAAGCCCGCGACACCGGCGGGCCGTTCATCGATCTGTTTGATTTTGCGCGCCGCGTCGACGGAAAACAAGTGAACCGCCGGGTTTTTGAATCGCTCATAAAATGCGGAGCACTCGACTGCCTGCCCGGGAATCGTGCGCAACTCTTGGCCGCGCTGGATGTGGCTTTGCAGATTGCGGCCGCGGAAACTAGGGACGCGGAGCTCGGGCAAGCATCGCTGTTCGGCGATGCCGATGCGTCCACTGTTGAGAGTATGGCCCCGTCATTACGCGTGGTTGCGCCGCCTTCAACGCTGCAAATGCTGCAGTGGGAAAAAGAAACGCTCGGAATTTTCGTCTCCGGCCATCCGCTGGCGGATGTGGCGGCCGCGTTGGCGCGGACGGGCGCCATTCCGATGAAAGATCTGCGCGGGCGCGAGGACGAGAGCTTCGTTTGCATTGCGGGGATCGTCACCGCGGTCCGTCGCACATTGACGAAAGCCGGCCAACAGATTCTGATCGCGACGATCGAGGATACGACCGGGAGCGTCGAGGCGGTCGTGTTTTCTAAGATCTATCCGCAGGTGCAAGCATTTTTTGATGCGGACAAGATTTTGGTGGTGAAGGGCCGGCTGCGGATCCGAGAACGCGTCGGCGGACCGGTTGGTCAGGAAGGCCCGCTCGAAACTTCGATCGCGGTGAGCGAAGTCTCGCCCTTCGAGCGGCCGGCAAGTGCGGCCCGGCCGCCGGGCTGGCACGTGAACGTGACGCAGCGCGATCAGGTGGACCGGCTGGTTGCCATTCTCGACGAATGGCCCGGTACTGTGCCGCTGGTGCTGCGCGTCGGCGATCGCGAGCAGCGTCTCTCGCGCGGCATCGCTTCGGATTATCGTGTCAAGCTCGAGCTCGAACGCATCGTAGGCGCCGGGAACGTACAAGAAGGCCTCCCGACCTGACGCCTCCGCAGCTGGTTGCGTTCGACCTGGACGGCACGCTGATCGGAGAAGATCTGCAGATTCGTCCACGCGTAGCGCAGGCTATCGCCGCCATGCGCGCGCGCGGCGTGCAAGGATGCATCGTCACAGGGCGCATGTTTCGTGCGGCGTTACCGTTTGCGCGCGGCTTAGGTTTCGACGCGCCGCTTATCTGCTATCAAGGCGCCGCGGTGGTGGATCCGCTCAAAGACACCGCGCTGTTGGACGTCCCTCTCCCCAACGCGGCCGCGCTCGAGGTCGAAGCCTACGCGCGCTCGCGGAATCTGCACATTCAACTCTATAAGAACGATCGCTACTATTGCGAGCAGCGCAACCGGTACTCCGATTACTACGCGAAGTTGTCCGACTCGGAGCCTATTATCGTGCCGTCTCTGCGCGAAGAGTTTCGATTTAGCGACGCAACGAAGGCGTGCATCATCGCCGAGCCCGAAGTTGTGGATCGTGAGATCGACGGCGTCCGGCAAGCCATGGGCTCTCGCGCGTATGTCACGCGCAGCATTCCGTGGTTCATCGAAGTGATGGACCCGAAAGTGGATAAGGGCAAAGCGCTGGAATTGGTTGCGCGCACACTCGGCATTCCCCTCGAGCAGACGATGGCGATCGGCGACTCGTGGAATGACGTGCCGCTGTTGCGTGCGGCAGGTTTCGGCGTCGCGATGGGATCGTCGCCGCCCGAGCTGCGCGCCGTCAGCGACGCAGTTGTCGCCGACGTCGCCAACGACGGCGTGGCTGAGGCGCTGGAGCGTTACGTGCTGCAATGAGCAAGGCGCGAAAAGTCACGGGCCGGCGGAAACGTTCGGCGGCCGACCGTTTGCGGCCGTTCTGGATTTTGCTGGTGCTGTTTCTGGCCGTCGGCATTCTGGGCAGCTACTACGTCATCACGTGGCCCGGCTTCCGCGCGCGGCACATTATCGTCTTCGGCAACCATCGCGTGCCGTCGAAAGAGATCGTAAAACGCGCGGCGTTCAACGGGCGCGTGAATATTTGGCTGCAAAACATGGGTGCGGCCGCCGGCCGGATTGGGGCGATTGCAGACATCGGGCAGGTGACGATTGAGCGCACGTTCCCGGCCGGCGTCACGATCGTCGTTCGCGAGCGGATACCGTTTGCACAAATTCGCTCGGGCTCGCTAAGCGTCGTCAGCGATCGCGACCTGCGGGTTCTCAAGGTAAACGGCGCCGCCGGGCTGCCGCAGTTCATCGTGCGGATCGGTCTGCCGGTGGTCGGTCAGTCTATCAAAGATGGGCGCGTGGTGCGGTTACGCGACGATTACGAACGACTTGTAGATGCGCACGTCGTCGTGGTGGCGTTGCGCTACGATCGCTTCGGCGATCTGATTGCGGTAACACCGCGGCACGTTCAAATCTTACTCGGCGACGACGAAGACTTGGCCCGCAAAGTGGCGTTGATCGGGCCGATCCTGTCGCAAACTGCCGGAAAGAAAATAGCGGCGATCGACCTGCGCGCGCCGCGGACGCCCGTAGTGGTCTATCGCCGTTAGCTGTTTTAAGGGGACTCGGGAGCGTAAACCGCGACCATGCCGTTGATCAAAGAGAACCGGATCGGTTCATTGGTCTGGCACTTGCTGAAATCGACGTTGTCTTTGACGGTTTTCAGTGTCGCTTGCGTTCCGTTTGAAAGCTTGACCACGATGCTCTTGTTGTCGAGCACTTTTTGTACGACGCCGGTGTAGGTGCCGTCGGGCATCTGCGCCGGATTGGTGACGGCGGTACGCGTCGTCGTGGTTGAAGTTTGGGCGGCTACCGCGGGCGCGGCAAGCGCCGCGATAAGAGCTAAGAAGCTGATTGTGCGCACGAAATCTCCATTTAGGGCGTCCGAGTAGTCATAGCAAAAGATTCTACCCTAGCTCGGGCGCGCGCGCCAGGGTCGGCCTAACAATTTTTCGCTCTTTCTCCACACCGCCTCACAGGTTGCTCGCAAGGACCGCGCCCCCGCCGCTCAAACCTCTGGCCCTAGTAGGTCAGAGGCCCTTGCATCTACCCGCTATACGTTGTAGGGTTTAGGCAGCCGGGCCACAATATATTGGGCTTGAAGGGATCGCGGATGAAGCATGGCACCGTTGCGGGGCTGGACATAGGCACGACCAAGACGTGCGCTGTTGTCGCCTCCGACGGACCCCAAGGGCTCGAGATTATCGGGTATGGCGAAGCGCCTTCGCTGGGCATGCGAAAAGGCGTCGTTACCGACCTCGAAGAGACGATCAAGTCGATTGAGGCCGCCACCGAAAAAGCCGAGCGCATGGCCGGCGTCCACATCGGCGACGTCTACGTCGCGATCACCGGCGAGCACATCCGCAGCACGAATAACCGCGCGGTCGTTGCTGTCCAGAACGAGGACCGTGAGGTCAGCAGCAGCGACGTGCACCGCGTCGTCGAAGCCAGCAAAATCATCAGCGTTCCCGCCGACCGGCAGATCGTGCACGCGCTGCCGCGCTTCTTCACGGTCGACGGCCAAGACGGAGTCGAGGATCCGGTCGGCATGGCCGGCGGACGCCTCGAAGTCGACACGCACATCGTCACCGGCGGCACCTCGTTCATTACCAACGTGCTCAAATGCGTGCACCGCGCCGGGCTGGAAGCGTCGGGCCTGGTCTTCGAGCCGTTGGCGAGTTCGGCCGCCACGCTATTGGATGAAGAGAAACAGGTCGGCGTCGTGCTGCTGGATATCGGCGGCGGCACGACCGATATCGCCGTCTACAGTGGCGGCGGCGCGATCTATACCGCGACGATTCCGGTCGGCGGAAACATCCTCACCAACGACATCTCGCTCGGGCTCAAAACGACCGCCGGCGAGGCGGAGCAGATCAAACGCGTCTACGGCTCCGGTCCGCCCGAACTGGAAGAGCAAATCTTTCCGGTGAAGACGCTGGACGGCCGCAGCACGCGCGAAACCGCAACTTCGCAGTTACGCCAGATCGTGTTGCCGCGCATGGTCGAGATGTTCCGCATGTGCAAAAACAAGATCATCGAGAACGTCCCGCGCGACTTGGTGCTGGGAGAAATCGTGCTGACCGGCGGCGGTGCGCATCTCAAAGGCATCGAACCCCTGGCCGAAGAGGTCTTCGGCTTGCCGGTGCGCGTCGGCACGCCCGACGCGATCGGCGGACTGACCGACGCGATGAAACAGCCCGAGTACGCCACCGCAATCGGTTTGCTCATCTTCGGCCCCAACGGCGGGACCGAAAATCACCGCTATGTAAAACGCAGCCCGTCGATGTTCGGCAAATTCCGCTCGTGGCTGGGCGATCTATGGAACTGATTAAAGGAGACGACTACCATGGCTGAAGCGAAGCGCTACGTACCCGAGCATGCGGCGACGATCAAAGTGGTCGGAGTCGGCGGCGGCGGATGCAACGCGGTCAATCGCATGATCGAAGCCGGCCTCACCGGCGTGGAGTTTTATGCCGTCAACTCCGACGTGCAAGCGCTCCGTAATTCGCTGACCGAGAACACGGTGCAGATCGGCTCGGGACTGACGCGCGGTTTAGGCGCGGGCGCAAACCCGGTGCTGGCGCGCGAAGCGGCCGAAGACTCGCGCGAAGACCTCTCGCTGATTCTCGAAGGCGCGGATTTAGTGTTCATCACCTCGGGGATGGGTGGCGGCACTGGGACCGGCGCAACGCCGATCATCGCGGAGCTCGCGCACGACGCGGGCGCGCTGACGATCGCGGTGGTCACCAAGCCGTTTGCTTTTGAAGGCCGCAAGCGCATGCAAGTGGCCGAGAACGGCATCGCCGAGCTCGAGCCAAAAGTTGACACGCTGATCACGATCCCCAACGAGCGCATTCTGCAAGTGATCGAAAAGCGCACGCCCCTGAACGAAGCGTTCGCGTATGCCGACGACGTGCTGCGGCAGGGCATCGCCGGCATCTCGGATCTAATCACGCAGCCGGGCTTAATCAACCTCGATTTCGCCGACGTGAAGACCGTCATGACCGACGCCGGCACCGCTATGATGGGCATCGGCGAAGGCACCGGCGAGCACCGCGCGGCCGACGCGGCCCAAAAAGCGATTGCCTCACCCCTGCTCGAGACGACCATCGAAGGCGCGCGCGGCGTGATCTTCAACATCACCGGCGGCGCCGACATGGCGATGTACGAAGTGAACGAAGCCGCTGAAATGATCAGCCGCGCCGTGGACGGCGACGCGCAGATCATCTTCGGCGCGAGCATCGATCCCACGATGACGGGCAAAGTGCGCGTCACGGTGCTGGCAGCCGGCTTCGGCTCGCAGCGCGGATATGGGCGCTCGCAGGCCTCGTTCAACTTCGCCGACACGCGCTTCGATGCGGTCTCGCCGGTCAACATGGACGATATCGAGGTGCCGGCCTTCCTGCGCTATCGCGGTTAGGCGCTCGCTGAGGCGACGCGGTGCAACGCCTATTTAGCCACGTCGACTTGCGGGTGAAAGAGGTTGCACCAGCGAGCGAATTTTACGATGCGGTTTTAGCCGAGTTTGGGTTCGTCCGCGTGAAAGGACTCTTTCCCGAAGACGAGCCGACGTGGCGTCGCGAGCACTGGCAGGCCAACGACGAGTTCATCGGGCTCACCGTGGACCCTGAATTCGTACCGAATGCAAACCGGATCGCCTTTCACGCCGCCTCGCGCGAACAGGTCGATCGGGTGACGGCCGTTTTGCAAAAGGCGGGCGCGCGGGATATCGACGGGCCGGCCGACTACAGCTGCTACTACGCGACGTTTTGTGAAGATCCCGCGGGTAACAAACTCGAGGTTTGCTATCTAACGCATCACCGGTTCGTCACCGGACAGTGAGTCTAGGGCGCGTGCACGAGCGCGAACTGATGCGCGACGCCGAGCATCGCACATAGCCACGCGGATCCTAAGAGCGTTCCCCCGGCAATGTCGGTGAGATAGTGCGCGCCGAGCGCCAGGCGTGACCAATCCACGCCGATGGCCCACACGATCAGCAGCGCAACAAGCGCGTACTTCGGACCAGGCGGCAGCGCACTGAACGCAACGACGCAGGCCCATCCGCAGAAGTAGACGATCGCGGTAACGGCATGCCCGCTCGGAAACGATTTGCCGGGATCGAGCCCGACGATCCAGTACTCCGGGCGTACCCGTCGGAAGTGCGCTTTGAAAAGCTCCGCCAATCCTTGCGTGAGCATCTGCGAGATGGTGAGCAGCAGCGGAATGATGATCCCGCGGTGCAGGTGCGTGAATATCGCGGTGGCGGCCACGAAGCCACTCACAATGAACACCCAGCGCCCCGACATGGTGAAGAAGCGCGCTAACGGCGTTGCGTGCATGTGAAAAAGGGCGGCGGCGTCCACGCGTAACGCGGGCTTGCGCGTGACGAGCTCGCCCAGCGCGATAAACCCGACGAACAAGACGCCCGCGAAGACGTAATACTCCGCTGCGCGGCTCACGGCACCAGCACGCGCAGCGCGTTGGGTTCGACTTTAAACTTGGCGGGCGTCTTGCCGAGGCTGTGGCCGTCGATATCGAGCCGCTGCTTGGGTTTCGTGCGGATCTCGATCTTGCGCGCGGAGAAGTAATGGACTCCTTCGAGTTTTGTTTGGTCTCCGCGCAGGAGCGCGGCGCTGGTTTTGAGCGCATCGGCCTTCGATACATCTTCGACTGCAAGGAAAACGAGCTCGCCGCTACGGACGCCGGCGTCGGGCGTGAGGGCCTGCCAACCGAAGTAACGGCCGTTTCCAACGATTGCCTGGTACGTTTTGATTCGGAGATCGCCGCCTTTCCACGTCACGCGCATCTCGAACGGCCTGCTCTTGAGGAGATCGCGCAGGAAGGCCACCCCGTATGCGATTGGCCCCAACAGGCGCTTGAGGGGCGGACTCGTTTCGGCGGCATCGGCGGTCAGGCCCAGCGTCGCAAAATTTGCAAAATAGGTCCCGTTGACAACCCCGACGTCGATGTGTTGCTCGCGGCCGGCAGCGATGGCCTCAACAGCCGTTTCGAAATCTTTGATTCCGAGGCCCAACGCGAAACTGTTACCGGTGCCGGCGGGAACCACGGCGAGCGTGGATTTGCTGTGCGCGATCTGGGCGACCGCTGCTGTTTGCGAGCCGTCTCCCCCGACGACCACGATCGTTTGGACGCGTGACTTGACGGCCGCCCGAATGGCCCGAATGAAATCTTTACGCTTCTTAACGGTTTGCGCCGCCACGATACGCACGCCCCGTTTGGGCAGCTCGTCGTGGAGGCGCTGGTAGTACGCAAGCCCGTTACGCGATTTAAGCCGGCAGATGATGGTGACCGTCCGCATTGTGGATAACTTCATACCACAAAACCCATGCCCAGAATCGGCTGAGATGGTCCCGGGAAAGATGGACCATGCTTTTTTGTTGCCGAGAGATTGCCCAAGTCGTCAACATGTGATACATGTTTGTCATGCGTTTGCCTCTATGGTGAACGCACGCTAACAGTCTTTCGAAGGGGTCGGGTGTGGCTCTTAGAGGCTTGGATAGCACTCATGCTATCGACGTTGCGTCCCTTCCCGTAGAATCGGACGCATTACGGAAAATTCCGCAAGCGCTGGCGCTTCGATACGATATTCTGTCGGTTTCCAGCGATGGAAACCAGTTGACCGTTATCGTTCCGGATCCGGACGAAAGCGTTACTCTTGAGAAAATAAGATTTAGTACGGGAATGCACGTGCGTGCGTTGGGCGCACCGCGTGAAGCGATACGCGCCCGGCTCAACAGCATTTATGACCAACCCGTTCGGCTGCGGAATAGCGGCGTAGTCCTTTCGGAATCGCCGGCGGTAACGCTGGCCAACGACATCATGCGCGATGCGGTGCGCAGGAACGCTTCGGACGTTCATATCGAACCGTGCGCGTCCGGCGGCCGCGTGAGACAGAGGATCGATGGAATCCTCCACTGCTCGAAGGCAATCGAGGAAGAAGTGTACGCTCAGGTGGTCTCTCGGCTAAAACTTCTGGCGGGCATGGATATTGCCGACAAGAGGCAACCGCAAGACGGGCGCTACAACATCGAAATCGCAGGCCGTTCGTTCGACGCGCGCGTTAGCTCGGTTCCTACGATTGCAGGTGAAAAGCTTGCGATTCGATTGTTGGCAGATCATGCAAGCAGCCCGCAATTAGACCAGCTTAATATCCCGGCAAAACACTACGATGATTTTAAACGAGTCTGCGCCGGACCGCACGGTTTTATCGTAGCGGCCGGGCCAACGGGAAGCGGTAAGACCACGACGCTTTATGCTGCGTTGGGCCAACGGGATGCAACTTCGGAAAATCTTTGCAGCGTCGAGGATCCGATCGAGGTGAGAATGCCCGGTGTCGCGCAGGTTCAGGTGAATGTGCGTGCCGGCTTGACGTTTGCGTCGGCCTTACGCGCGTTCTTGAGACAAGACCCGAATGTCATCATGGTCGGTGAAATGCGAGACCACGAGACCGCCGCGGTAGCGGCCTCGGCGTCGTTGAGTGGCCAACTGGTCTTGACAACTTTGCACAGCAACGATGCGCCTGGCGCGATAGAGCGTCTCAAAGAGCTAGGCGTCAAACGAAGAACGCTTGCGGTCGGCTTGACGGCCGTTGTAGCTCAGCGGCTCGTGCGAGCACTGTGTAAACGCTGTCGCAAAGCGCGTTCAATCGCCAAGGATGGTGCGCGTGAGTTTCGGATTACCGAAGGCGCGACGGTGTTCACTTCCGTAGGTTGCGGCGATTGTGCCGGGACCGGTTATGCCGGCCGGCTCGCGCTTTTCGAAATACTATTTGTAGACGACGTCATAAGAGAGGCTATATCGTCGGACGCGCCTCGCCTTTCGCTGAGCACGATTTCAAAACAGCGAGGGTTCGAACCCATGCTTCAGCACGGGCTACAAAGAGTCATGGCGGGAGAGACGACGTTGGAAGAGCTTCGTCGTGTCTTGACAATTGGATATGCTTGAGAGCGAACCGCCGTTCCGGCTGACAGAAGTGTTGCGCATGGCGCGGGAGATGCAAGCTTCCGATGTGCACTTATCAACCGGCACACCGCTAACACTGCGTGTGGACGGCTCCTTAGAGATGCGAAGCGATCATCTTGTCACGGGGTTTCAAGTTGATGAAATAGTGGCGCACTGTTTCCACAAGAAGGCGCGCAGGCAGCTCCTTACGACCGGTGATGCGACGGTGGCTTACAGCGATTCCGCCTGCGGAACCGTACGAGTCCATGCGTATATGGTCCGAGGCACTCAAACTTTGGCCGTCCGGATGCTGGCCACGGAAATCCCAGCTTTAGAAGACCTACGCTTGCCGGCGTCCGCCGCAGAATTCGTCCAGCAGAAGCAAGGGCTCATTCTCATTACCGGTCCGACCGGGAGTGGAAAATCAACCCTATCGGCTGCCATGATCGATCGGATCAATAGGACGCAAGCTAAACACATTATCACGATTGAAGACCCCGTCGAATATCAACACAACTCCGGCCGGTGTCTGGTATCCCAGCGCGAGATAGGCAAGGATGCAGCGACCTTCAGCTCAGCGCTTGTTGGCGCGCTGCGTAGCGATCCGGATGTAATCTTCGTTGGGGAGATGCGCGATCGCGTGACCATGCACGGTGCACTCGGCGCAGCGGAAACGGGACACCTGGTGCTGTGCACGATGCACACGGGCAGCGCCTCAGAAAGCGTCGATCGAATAATCGGCAGCTTTGAAGGCGCCGCGCAGGCCGAAGTAAGGTCGCAACTAGCGGAAGCGCTCGTGGGCATCGTTTGTTTGCGCTTGGTTGGGCGCGCGCGCGGATTTGGAAGAGTACTCGCCGCTGAAGTGTTGCTTGCTAGCGATGCTGTGCGCAGCGCAATCCGCGAGTCAAAGGTTCACCACCTGCGAAATATCATCGCGACGAGCCGCTCAAGCGGCATGCAGACGATTGAAGCTCACTTAGGCGACCTGCTGTCGCGCGGAGAGATTACGTGCGAGGCGGCGCGTCAGGCATCCGATAGGCCCGACGAGATAGTCTTCCCGGCGCGCATGGCATAATGCTGTACTACTATACCGCGCGCGATTCGGCGGCGAGATTCGTTCGTGGCTCTTTGGAGGCGGCAAACGTAACCGATGCGCTGGCCGCCCTTGGGAGCAGAACGCTCTTCATCAGTTCCTTAGACGCAGCTGTAACGGTTCGCGGGACCTTTTCGAGCATGTTTCAATTAGGCTCCGTGTCGCAGCAGGCGCTCGTTGCGTTTTTCAGGTCGCTTGCGACGCTCGTGCGTGCCGGAGTGTCGCTTCCCCGCTCTCTGAGCGTGTGCATCGATCAGTGCAGTGACAACCGGTTGGGGGAAGCACTGCGCAGCATTGCGTCCGAGATTAAAGCTGGGCTTTCACTCAGCGAGTCGATGCTGAAGCACCCCCGGGAGTTCTCGCCTTTGTCGATAGGGGCGATCAAGACCGGGGAGTGCGGCGGGAAGCTCGATGAAGTGCTCGGGCGACTTGCGGGGACTCTCGAGCGGGACCGCATTCTCCGTAAGAAGCTGACCGCCTCGCTGACTTATCCATGTATCGTGGTATCCGCTACGATTGTCGTCACGTGGCTGCTTCTTACCACCACGATCCCGATCTTTGAAAATATGTACCTTCAGTTGCAAGTGCAAATGCCGCCGATTCTTCGCGTCTTGGTAGCCGCAGGTGGGATCTTACGATCGACAGGCTTAGTAGCCGGTTTGATCGCCGGCGTCTGCTGCGCCGCCGTCGGTCTTGCGCGATACGGCCAGAGCGTTCATGGCGCCGCTACTATTGAAAAGATCCAATTTGCGTTACCCATAGTGGGAACGATCGTTAGGAAAGCGGGAATTGCGCGCCTTGCGAGGCTGCTCGGCATGCTATTAGGATGCGGCATCAGCTTGCATGAGGCCATTCCAATCGTCGTTCAAGCTACGGGCAGTCCGCGATTATGCACGAGCCTTGAATGGCTACAGCACTCGCTGGCCGAGGGGTCGTCGATTGCGGCGCCGCTCCAAGCATCCGGCATGTACGACTCGTTATTCATTCAGCTTGTGCGAGTCGGTGAGGAAACCGGCGCAATCGACGAGATGCTGCTTCGCGTTGCGGAGTACTACGAACTCGACGTGGAAACGGCGCTGCAGCAGCTTGGCTCCGCATTAGAGCCGTTAATGATTGTCGTGCTTGGCGGTATCGTTGGCGCCGTCGCCGCGGCCGTGTTCATACCGCTTTATTCGCTTATCGGGAGTATGAAATGATCGCGTCGCAAGAACGCTCACCCACGCGCGAGACGTTATTCGAGGACTATGGCGCAATGTGCGCTCGAGCGTGCAGGAAATTCATGCGTCCGGGTCTCGACAAAGCTGATCTGCAGCAAATAGCGGCAGTCGGCCTGATAAAGGCGTGCGACAGGTATGACCCGGCGGCGGCGACACCTTTCGAGGCCTTTGCATGGCTGTTTATCATCGGTGAACTCATGCATTTCGTGCGCGACCACGAGCGGCTCGTGCGCGCGCCGCGGCAGATGCGCAAAATGGAAAAACGGGTTCAGATTGCGCAGGAAACGCTCGTCGGACGGCTGCAGCGTGAGCCCTCCACCGCGGAGTTAGCCGATTACCTTGAGGTTAAGCCGCAGGTGGTCGCGGATGCGTGTGCCTGCCGCGACCGCGCGATCGCCGAATCGCTCGACGCGCTTGCTCCTTATGAGCTCAGACCTGCGGCATATATGATGGACGAGCCCGAAAACGCGATTGTGATTCAAGACGCGTTGGCCCGCCTAACGGGGACGGAACGGGCAATCGTCCTGGCGCTATACGCCGGCGGTTACAGCCAACTCGAACTTGCGGACCGGCTCGGGTATTCGCGGCGGCATATATCGCGCTTACACCGCCGAGCGCTTAAAAAAATGAGAAGTGCCGTCGCGGTTTAGACGTATGCTGGGCACTCTTATTTGGGCAACGCTGTTGAGGAGAAGTGAATGGAACGACAACGCGGCTTCACCTTGTTGGAGATGATGGTCGTCGTGGCAATTATTGCGATTCTAGCCGGCATCTTAATTCCAAATTTCACGCGAGCCCGTGCGCAAGCGCAAACCGCTGCTTGCATAGGTAATATGAAGACCATCGCGACGGCGCTTGAGTTGTACTACACGGACAAGCAAACCTATCCTGCGGCAACGACTGCTACTATTGAAGGGTCGTTCATGGCGAATGCCATGAACGGCTATCTTAGTATTATTCCAAGAGATCCGGCGGCCACTTCCAACACGTACTACCTCTTGACCACGGTATCAGCCGCAGACAACGGCGGCGTAGCCGGATACACCATATGGTGTCCAGGCTCCCACGATCCGGCGACGCTGCAGAATATCGCGCCCGGAACTACAAACACACATGTTCGCTACGATAACAAATCCGGTTTTGCGGCATCTGCTACACAAGGATCATGATGGATCTCACGTCGGCTGCATTGCAGGCCGTCGCGGCCAGGAATATTTGGGCGCCTCCTTTGGCTTTCGCGGCTGGCGTTGCTGTTAGTATCGGGCCGTGCGTCGCGTCCAGGCTGGTCACGGTCGCCGCTTTGACCCTCAATAAGACACCGCGCGAGGTTGGGCGTGTGCTCACTGCTTTCATCGCGGGGTTGGTAGCCGCGTATTCCGTACTTGCGGTCGGCGGCTCGCTTTTGTGGCAGATGTTCAGGTATTCAGGCTACATCTATCTAGCAGCCGCAATTGCGATGAGCATAGCCGGTTTGATCGTGCTGCTAAGGAAGGATCGCGTCTGCGAACATCGCAGCGGGGAACGTTGCCACCGGTCTAGTGGTGCGATTTTTCTCCTTGGCGCGTCTTCCGCAGCTACAATGTCTCCTTGTTGCGTGCCGATCGTCGCCGCGTCGATCGCCTACGCGAGCACTACGGGGCTCCTCTTTGCCTGGATAACAATTGCCTGTTTTGCTTTGGGGCATGCCGCCCCGCTTGCGATAGTCGCGACGAGTTCACGGGCGATTGGCTCAGCGTTTTCTAATGCATCATTTCAAAATGCTACACGAGTTATCAGCGGAGCTCTAATGCTTGCGCTCGGCGGCTTCTATGGCGTTCTCGCCTAAGTCATGCATGGAAAGCGCATTGCGTCGATTTGCGATTGCGGTCTTGAGTATAGCGATCAGCGCGGTTCTATTTCACACGCAGCTCGCTGGTGCGCTTATCGTCCGCGGGGATGAGATGCTGGTTCGGAACTCTTACGACGGCGCGATCAATCGCTACCGACGTGCCCTATGGCTGGATTCGAGTTCGTCTATTGCAGCCGACCGCTTCATGTTTGTATCGCTGCAGCGACGGACGCCTCAAGCACTCAGCTCGGCTATCGGCGTGGCTTCGGCGTACTTAGCTAAACGACACGACGAACCGACCCTGTTGTTCGACCGCGGTCTGTGCCAGCTGCTTTTGAGGCGTTACGGGGCAGCGCTATTGGATTTTGACCGCGCAGCTCACCTCACGCGCGATCCGCAAGAATATGCGTTCGCGGGCTGGGCGGCCAAGCGTTCGGGAAAGCTTTCACAGGCTGTGAATTTGTGGAACGCCGCTCTGCGATTACGGCCGGGTTATCGACCGGCCCTTGCGGCGCTCGCCGAAGTGAAACGATGATCACGTTCATCGCGGAATTTGGAGTCGCCGCCGCAATAAATAGCGTTTTCCTGTGCGTGGCCGTAAAAGTGTTGCGGCGGGCGGCCGTCCCAGCAAATCTTCTCACGCCACGAAGTGCTGTCGCGCTCGGACTATGGACCTTATGGGAAGCTGAGCTTGCCCGCCGAGCAATACAGGTTCCCCAGTTGGTTTCGTTCTGCGTATTGACGGGAGCGATCGGAGTGAGCGTCGTGACCGACTTCACGGCGGGTTACATTCTGGACGCCATTACGATTCCGAGCTTGCTGGTCGCGAGCGTAATGACATCGTTCGCCGGTAATGAAATCGACGTCCTTACGGGAGCGTTCTTCGGCTCACTTCCCATCTTGTTGATGTACGCAGCATCACGCGGCGGCGGCATAGGTCTAGGCGACGCGAAGCTTGGTGCTTGCGCGGGGGCTTTGCTCGGCCCAAGGCAAGTGCTGGTTTCTATGGGCCTTGCTTTTATTTACGGGGCGTGCATCGCGGTCGTATTGCTGATCACACAAAGAGCCGA
>JAAXMC010000005.1 GCA_013036315.1 Vulcanimicrobiota bacterium | reverse complement strand
CGATTGTCATTACGAATCACGGTCCGCGGCGCGTCGTAGATCCAACAGCATATAGCCACTACTCGTTGCTGCGCACGATCGAAGATGCATTCGGCATCCACAACTATTTGGGGCGCGCCGGCGCGTCGACCGTCGTTCCTATGCTGCCGCTCTTTTTACGGCAGCGGTAGCGCAACGATGCCGCTGAGGGCGGGCGCCATCACTAGTCCTGTGCCCGTGGAGCGCCCGTCAGGAAGGCGTCGAAAGAGGGCGGCAATGGAGCAAGTCGAGTTCGTCGTCGTCGGCTGCGGGCCGGCGGGCGGCGTCGCGGCGCGTGAAGCCTCGCGCGCCGGTGTGCGGACGGTCGTACTCGAGAAGGACAGCACAGTCGGAGCCAAGCGGGTTTGCGCCGCGGGGCTGCGCCCGGGTTTTTGCGCGACGTTCGATTTACCGCGCGCGATCGTGCATTGCGATACGCCGCGGCTTGCGCTCTTCGATCCGGCCGGCAAGGAATACGAGCTTGCGATCGTCCCCGGCCATACCACCACGCGCGAAGAACTCGACGGCACCATCGGCGATCTTGCGCGAACCGACGGCGCCGACATCCGCACGTCGTCGCTGTTTCGCGGACTGCGCCGCGAGGGTAACCGTCTGCTGATCGATTACGCCGACTTAAAGTCGGGCGAGCACAAAACGATTGCAACGCAAAATGTGTTTTTCGCCCAAGGCTCGACCGCGAAGCTTGAAGATACCGAGCTCGCATATCCGCAATGGCAAAACGGTTTGGTCACGACGCTGCAATATCGCGTGTACCTCGATCGCCCGGCTGCGGCGGTTGCCTACACATCGCTTGAAATGCATTACTTCGCGACGCTCGACGGACGCATGACGGTCGCTTGGATGTTTCCCAAACGCGATCATTTGGCGATCGGCCTGGGCGTTATGGGGAAGATGGCCGGCGCGCAATTGCGCGAAGAGCTCGATCGCTTTACCGACCGCGTGCGTGCAAGATTGTATCCGGCCGCGACGTTCACGACCAAGCTCGAAGGTCACTTGCTGTACGGCGGCGCGCCGCGTCCGGCCGTCGCGGTGCCGGGGGCGATGGTCGGCGGGACGGCGGCCGGACTCGTCGACGCAACCAACGGTGAGGGAATTTACGAAGCCGCTATGAGCGGACGCTTTGCGGCAGACGCCGTCAGTGCGTCGCGCGCGCAGCCGCACCGCGCATATCAGCGGTACGGAACCGCGTTAAAGAACCGTTTCTATTCGCGGTTGCGCCACCGCGCCGAGCTCATGCGCTATCTCGAATGCAAACCGTCGCGGTATTCGGCGCTGTTCGATCAGCTTGGAAAATCCGCGCGATTCGTCGACCTGCTGCAGCGTGAAGATCACGAGCGCACGCTTGGGGATAAAGCATTTCTGTACGGTCAAGCCTTGCGTTTTGCCGCCCGCACGTTCCATGGCTAGATTCGTCGCCGTCCGCACGCTGCGGCTCGTATTCGTCTTGATCGCGATCACCGTCGTGAGCTTTGCGTTCATGAAAGCTATTCCGGGCGATCCGGTGGCGATTCGTTTAGGCGAGCATGCATCGGCGGCCGAAGCCGCGGCGCTACGCACGTCGCTCGGGCTCGATAAGCCGTGGTACGTGCAGCTCGGGCTGTACATGGCACATGCGGCGCGCGGCGATCTCGGGCGTTCGGTCGTAGATAACGAGAGCGTCGCCGGCAAGCTCGCGCAATATTTTCCGGCCACGGTCGAGTTGGCGCTGGCGGCGATGATCGTCGCGATCGCCTTTGGGATTCCGCTCGGCATCATTGCGGCTGTAAAGTTTCGGTCGCTCGCCGACGCCTTGACGATGAGCCTCGCGCTCCTGGGCGTCTCCATTCCTGTTTTCTGGCTCGGTTGGATGCTCGTGTACTTGCTTTCGGTGGTACCATCGTATTACGGGCTCAATCTCTTTCCGATCTCGGGGCGCATCTCGTTGCAATTCACCGTCACGCCGATCACGCATCTTGTTCTGCTGGACGCGCTGCTGGAGGGCAACTGGCAAGCCGCCGGTGATGCGCTCTGGCATCTGGTGCTGCCGGCGTTGACGCTCGGCACGATTCCGCTTGCGATCGTCGCGAAGATCACGCGCAGCGGGATGCTCGACGTGCTGCGCAGCGACTACATTCGAACCGCGCGCGCCAAAGGCTTGAGCGAACGCGCGGTGCTGCTCCACCACGCATTGCGCAATGCGCTCGTTCCGATCCTCACCGTCATCGGCTTGCAGACGGGCCTGTTGCTGGGCGGAGCCGTGCTGACCGAACACATCTTTGCGTGGCCCGGCGTCGGACGATTGGCCTTCGATGCGATCAGCAATCGCGATATGCCGCTGGTCAACGGCGTCATTCTCTTGTTCGCTACAGTCTTCGTTGTCGTCAATACGATCGTCGATCTGCTCTATGCGGCGGTTAACCCCCGAATCAGGTACGCGTGAAGACCGGCGGCGGCCCGCGCCGCTACCGCATCAACGGCGTCGAATACTCGCGCGAGGAACTGATCCACAAGTATTTGCATATCGTCAAATACGTAGCCGGAAGAATTTCCGTTAGCCTTCCGCCCAATGTGGACTTGAACGATCTCATCAACGACGGCATCGTCGGTTTGATCGATGCGATCGAAAAATACGACGACTCGCGCGGTGTCAAATTCGAAACATACGCGATCACGCGCATCAACGGCTCGATTATTGATGCGCTGCGAGCTCTGGATTGGGTGCCACGCGCGGTGCGGCAGCGAGCTCGCGAAATCGAGCGCGCTCATCAAGAGCTCGAAGTGAAGCTCGGCCGGCAGCCGTCCGATGCGGAAGTAGCCGGCCATCTGGGCATGCCTATGGACGAGTACAACGCGCTGCTGCAGCGCGTCCGCGGTACGTCGCTGCTTTCGCTCGAAGAGCCCCTGCCGAGCGAGAAGGGCTATCAAATTCCGCTGGCCGACACGCTCAAAGATGCCGACGTGGACATTACCGCAAGTGTCGAGCAGCGCGAGCTGCGGCGCGCGCTGGTGCAAGCGGTCAGCGAGTTACCGCCGCAAGAACGGATCGTTATTTCACTTTACTATTTTGATGGGCAGGCATTGAAAGACATCAAAGAACGTCTAAATGTCTCCGAATCGCGCGTTTCGCAAATCCACGCACAAGCCGTTATCCACTTGCGGCACCTGCTGCGCGAGCTCCAGGGTGATTTAGGCTACCGCGAAGGCGACCCGACCCTCAAGCAAAAGTACGTCCGCAAGGAGCCCCCGGCCTGACGGCCAGGGGGGGGCCTCAATCGAACAGGAGTTCGATTAGGCGCCTAGAAGCCTTCCTTCCGTGAGTTGGTTAGGCAAGCTCCGGGCCTCGTTCGGCATGGCGAGGGAGGCACTGGCGGGCGTCGAGGCCTTGGGCCGGGCGCGCAAGCCGATTACCCCCGAGGTCTGGGAAGAACTCGAGGAGCTTTTGCTCTCCGCGGATTTTGGCGTGGCGACGACCTCGAAGATCGTCAGCGGGCTGAAAACCGTGGCAAAACAAGAGTTGTGGAGCACCAGCGATCAAATCGTCGCGCGTTTTCACAAAGACGTCGAGCGTTTTCTGACGCTTCCGAACGCCGAGCTCGATCTTTCCGGAAAGCCCGCCGTGCTGCTGATCGTCGGCATCAACGGCAGCGGCAAGACGACGACGATCGGCAAGCTCGCCACGCGCCTGCGCGGCCAAGGCAAACAAGTGATGCTGGTAGCGGCCGATACGTTTCGCGCCGCCGCCGCCGAACAGCTCGCCATCTGGGCGGAACGCTCGGGCGCGTCGTTCGTACGCGGCAAAGAGGGCGCGGATCCGTCATCGGTCGTTTTCGACGGCTTGCAAGCCGCGCGCGCGCGCGAAGCCGACGTCGTGATCGTCGATACCGCCGGCCGCCTGCAAACCAAAACCAATCTTATGGAAGAGCTGAAGAAAATGCGGCGTGTGATCGAACGCGAAATAGGCGGCGCGCCGGCCGAGACGCTTTTGGTCTTGGACGGCACGACGGGACAGAACGCGATCTCCCAGGCGAAGCTCTTTCACGAGGCGACCGCGCTGACGGGAGTTGTGGTCACCAAACTCGACTCGACGGCCAAGGGCGGCGTGCTGGTCGCTATCGTCGATGAGGTCGAAGTCCCCATCAAATTCGTCGGGCTGGGCGAGACCGCCGACGACCTGCGGCCCTTTTCACCCCGCGAATTCATTGAGGCACTTTTCGAAGAGGCCACTTTTTAGAATGCCACCCCCTTGGCACTCTGTCCCGATATCGTGATATAGAAATAGCAGACGCTAAAGGTTAGGAGAGCAACATGGCAGCGCAAGACGAACGGCAGACCGCCCTCAGCAACGCCCTCGCGCAGATCGAGCGGCAATTCGGCAAAGGCTCGATCATGCGGATGGGCGAGTTCAGCGAACGGATGGCCTTCGAAGTCATTCCTTCGGGCTCGATCGCGATCGATCTCGCGCTCGGCGTGGGCGGCTTCCCGCGCGGACGCATCGTGGAGATCTACGGCCCCGAGTCCAGCGGCAAAACGACGCTCGCGTTGCACGCTATTGCCGAAGCGCAAAAACTCGGCGGCACCGCCGCCTTTATCGACGTCGAGCACGCGCTCGATCCGACGTACGCCGCTGCTTTGGGCGTCGATCTCGACAACCTGCTGGTTTCGCAGCCGGATACCGGAGAACAGGCGCTCGACATCGCCGAGATGCTGATTCGCAGCAACGCCGTCGACGTGATCGTCGTCGACTCGGTCGCCGCGTTGGTCACCAAGGCGGAACTCGAGGGAGATATGGGCGACGCCCACGTCGGCCTGCAAGCCAGCCTTATGTCCCAGGCGCTGCGCAAACTGACCGCCTGCATCTCGCGCAGCAAGGCCGTGATGATCTTCATCAACCAGCTGCGCGAAAAAGTCGGCGTGATGTTCGGAAGCCCCGAAACCACCTCGGGCGGACGCGCGCTCAAGTTTTACGCCTCCATCCGGCTCGACGTGCGCAAGCTCGAGCAGATCAAAGTTGGGCAAGACGTCGTCGGCGTCCGCACGCGCGCCAAAGTCGTCAAAAATAAAGTCGCGCCGCCGTTCCGCCAAGCCGAGTTCGACATCACCTACGGCCGCGGCATCAGCAAGATGGGCTCGATTCTCGACGTCGCGCTCGAACGCAACATCGTCGGCAAGAGCGGTTCGTGGTACACCTACGGCGAGCAGCGCATCGGCCAAGGCCGCGAGAATGCGAAATCGTATCTCGAAGAGCACTTGGACCTTGCCGATGAGATCGCGAGCAAGATCCGCGAAGAGCTGGCCGGCGCCGTTTCGCACAACGGGACAGCGACGGTCGTCGCCGCGGAGTAGACGTCTGGCAAGCGCGTACGTCTGCGCCCTTCGCATGCTGGCGCATCGCCGGCTGACCGAAGCGCAGCTCTGGCAAAAGCTGGAACGCAAGCTGTTTGCCGGCGATGAGATTCGGCTAGCGGTCGAACGCTGCAAACGCGACGGCTACGTTGACGACAAGCTCTTCGCGCAATTGTACGTGGAGGGTAAGGCGAAGGCCGTCGGCGACGTGCGCTTGGTGGGCGAGCTCGTTCGCAAAGGGATAGACCGCGACGCGGCCTGCGTCGCCGTGCAGCTGAGCTCCGACGGCGAAAGCTCGCGGCTCGAAAAGGCTTTCCTTAAACTCTTCCGGACGAAGCCCGAACTGAGCTATCCGTCGGCGGCGCGCGCCCTGGAACGGCTCGGATTCCCGGCGCCGCTGATTTACCGGACGCTGCGCGCGCACGCGGCTGAATTCGGACCGTTTGCCGCGCCCGCGCATCAGGTGTCCCAAGCCTCTTAGCCGCGGGCACATTCGGGGGCATGCCGGCGCTGCGGGTGCTTATCGCCGAAGACGACGCGAGCATTCGCGACCTGCTGCAGCACCATTTGGCGCGCGAGGGGCTCAACGTCTGCGCGGCCGGCGACGGCAACGTGGCGTTGCGCCTGGCGCGTAACTGGGCCGACATGCTGATACTGGACGTCGGCTTACCCGCGATCGACGGCTTCGAAGTGGCGCGCACGCTGCGCCGTGAGAAGCGCGACCTGCCGATCGTCATGCTGACGGCGCGGACCGATGAGGTCGATCGCATCGTCGGATTGGAGTTAGGTGCCGACGACTACATTGTAAAACCGTTTTCGCCCCGTGAGGTGATCGCGCGGGTGAAAGCGATCGCGCGCCGCATCGGAAAAACGTGCGACGCATATCCGTTGATCTTAAAGTTCGGGCGGCTCGAGATCGACGAAGCGGCGCGCGAAGTGCGCGTCGACGGCGCTCGCGTTCGGTTCAAGCCGCGCGAGTTCTCGTTGCTTTTGGAGCTCGCAAGCAATCCGGGGGTGGCGCTCTCGCGGCAAGTGTTGCTTGATAAGGTATGGGGCTTCGATTTCTCCGGCGATGAACGCACCGTCGACGTGCACGTTCGCCGCGTCCGCTTGAAACTCGAGGATGAGCGCAAGCTTCAGGGTGTGCTGATGACGGTGCATGGATTCGGTTACAAATTCGTCGTCCAGTAGCGGCAACGTGCCGCTGCTGGTACTGCGCGTCCCCGAGTTCGAGCAGGTCGCGTGGCGTGAGGGCAAGCGCGCGGCGCGCCGGGTCGAGCGGAGGGCCGCGCTCGCATTTCGCCTGGCGGCAAGCCGCGTGCTGCGCCGTGGGGACCGGTGGATCCACGATCGCGGACGGGACGTTTTTGCGGTCTTGGTCGCGGCGCCGCCGCGCGGAGCTGGGCATCCCAACGCCGCAATCTGCCGCGCGATGCTGCAGCGGATCGCGTCGGAGATGGCCGCCGAAACGGGCTTGCGCGTGGAAAGCGGCTGGACGTGGGTCAGGGGACCGCTGGACCTCGACACGGAGATCGAGCTCGCCCTCGAGCGGGGAGCGCGCGAACGCGAGCGGTATGAATTCTTTGCGGCGATCGGCCACGAGCTGCGCACGCCGCTCGCGTCGATTCGCGGGTATCTCGAAACGCTGATCGACGGGGGCGTCGATTCTTCCACGTCGCACCGTTTTCTGCAGACCGCACAACGCGAGGCGCTGCGGATGGGCCGGATGCTGGACGGGATGTTTGAGTTTTCATTATTGGATCTCTCGGCGGATGCTTTCGGCTTGCACCACTGCGACGTTGCCGAACAGCTCGCGCTCGCCCGCGACGCGGTTGCGCCGCTGGCGCAAGCTCGCGCAATGACCGTCATATGCGACGTCGCCGGATCCGCACCGGCAGCAATCGATCCCGACGCGTGCTTGCAATTGCTGGTCAATCTTCTCGAGAATGCAACAAAATACGGAAGAGAGGGCGGGAACATTGCGGTGAGCGTGCGCGTACATGCCGCCGGCGCGCAGATTACGGTCGATGATGACGGTCCGGGGGTCAGCGCCGAGGAGCGTTCGAGCGTCTTCGCCTTGCGCGTACGAGGCAAAGAGAGTGCCGCGCGATACGGCGCCGGCATCGGGCTTGCGATCGTGAAGCTGATCGCCGAGCGGTGCGGCGGCAGCGTCGCGGTAACCGATTCGCCGCTGGGCGGCGCTCGATTCGAAGTGGCCTTGCCCGCGCAGGCGGAGTTTTCCACAGGGGCGTCGTAGATGTAAGTCCGTGGCAACGTCTGTCGCCCGGTTCGCGCATCGCAGCGAAGAGGAGTTCGCTCGACTCCTCGACTTCTACCAGGTTACGTGGATCTATGAACCGTGTGCCTTTCCGATTTGTTGGGACTCGCGCGGTTTCGTGAGCGAGTGGTTCACGCCGGATTTCTTTCTGCCGGAGTACGACCTATTCGTCGAAATGACGGTGTTGAGCCCGCGCTTGCTGACGCGCAAGAACCGCAAGATGAGGCTGCTGCGCCAAGCCTTTCCCGACGTCCAGATCAAACTCTTCACGCGCCGCGACGTCGAGCGCGTTTTTTCAAACAGGCTCGCCCGCGCTTCGTGATCGCGGAACAACTTTACAACGAGGCTGCCATTTCGGCGCGCGTGCGCGAACTTGGCGCTGCAATCGCGAAGGACTATGCCGGGCTCAATCCGATGGTCGTCGGCGTGCTGACGGCATCTTCGGTATTCTTGGCGGACCTCACGCGCGCGATCGACATCCCCTGCGAGTTCGACGTAATCGCGTTGACGCGCTATCAAGATGCCGAAGGCTTGAGTTTCGTCAAAGACACGTCGGCATCTGTCGAGGGCCGGCACGTCATTCTGGTTGAGGACACGATCGATACCGGCCTCACGCTGCAGTACGTATCGCGCACGTTGCGCGCCCGCGCGCCGGCGTCGCTGGAGATCTGCGTGCTGCTGGATCGTCCGCACCGCCGCATTGCCGGCCTCGACGTCAAATATCGCGGATTCGAGATTCCCGACGTGTTTGTGGTCGGCTACGGTCTGGATTATCAAGGGCGCTACCGGGAGCTGCCGGCGCTGTACGCCCACGGAAGCTGGCCGCGGTAAGGCCGCCTCGTTCAATGCGGAGCATCTCAACGTTTCTCGGGCTGTTATTGATTGCGCTGGTCGCGGTCGCGCCGGCGTCCGGGCTGGAGCTCCAGTCGATCGTTCGCGCGGCGGCTGAGTACCAAAATCCGAATCCGCAGCTCCAAACGATGTTTCGTGCCGCGTTGCTCGACACGACGAAGTTGGCGGAGTTCGCTCCCGACGGCACCGCTTATGTGAAGACGGGCGATATCCCGGCGGAGTGGCTGCGCGATGCCAGCGCGCAGGTGCGCCCCTATTTGTATTATGCAAAGAACGATCCCGCCGTACGTGGTCTCCTGCGAGCGATCATCGCGCGCGAGGCCAAATACGTGCAGATCGACCCGTACGCGAATGCGTTTACGCTCGACTACCGCGTCTGGGAAGAGAAGTACGAACTCGACTCGCTCGCCTATCCCGTAACGCTGGCGTGGAGCTATTGGCATGAAACGGGCGACAAAGCGATCTTTACGCCCGATGAGAGTAAAGCCTTAGACGCGATCCTGGCCACGATGCAGCGCGAGCAAGACCACGCGCGTAATTCTCGGTATACACATAAAGAACTAGCGGACGACGGGAAGGGGCGGCCTTCCGGATACACCGGAATGATTTGGACCGGGTTCCGCCCGTCCGACGACGCCTGCTACTACAACTACTTGATCCCGTCGGAAATGTTTGCCGTTGTCGCGCTCGGCGATATGGCCCAAATCGAGGGCCAAGTCTATCACGACAAAGCCAAGGCTGCGCAGGCGCAAAAGCTTCGCAATGAAGTTCAGCGCGGGATCGAAAAATTCGGCATGGTAACCGACAAGAAATATGGCAAGATGTATGCGTATGAGGTGGACGGCTTGGGCAAGGGCATCGTGACCGACGATGCCAACGTGCCGAGCCTGCTCTCTGCGCCCTACATCGGGTATACGACGGTCAACAACCAGTACTACCTGAACACGCGCGCGTTTTTGCTCTCGCAGGACAACGCGTCGTACTATACCGGCAACGTCGCGCGCGGAATCGGCAGCTACCACACGCCCGATCACTGGATTTGGCCGCTGGCGCTCGTCATGGAAGGCCTGACCGCGAATTCACAACCCGAAAAGCAAGACGTGCTTAACCAGCTGCTGGCGAGCGATCCGGGCGATCATCTGCTGCACGAATCGTTCGATCCGAACGATCCTAAGCGCTACACGCGCGCCGATTTTGGCTGGCCGAACGCGCTGTTCAGCGAATACGTCATGACGTCGTTCGACGGGGTGGCGCCGATCCCGATGGGGGATCCATCGACGTAATCGTCGGCCTTCAATTCGGCGACGAAGGCAAAGGCCGCATCGTCGATTATTACGCGGGCGACTACGACATCGTGGCGCGTTTCGGCGGCGGAGATAATGCCGGGCATACGATTCGCGTCGGCGAGCGGAAGCTCGCGCTACGGATCGTTCCGTCGGCGGTGCTGCAAGAGCGCTGCGAGCTCTTTGTCGGCGGCGGCACGGTCGTGAGCCTCTCCGGCTTACTTTCGGAGCTGGAGGCGCTGGCAAAGATCGGGGTCGACATCTCGCGCGTGAAGATTTCCGACCGCGCACACGTCGTCTTTCCGCATCATGCGGATGCCGACCGTCAAGCGGAAGAAGCACGCGGCACCGAGGCGATCGGAACGACCGGGCGCGGAATCGGCCCGGCCTACATCGACAAGGTCGCGCGTAAAGGCGTGACGGTCGGCTCTCTGCTGGCCGCCGGCGGTTTACATGAAGGCTTGCGCGAGCACGTCGTGGACGGCGCAGAGTACATTCATTCGGCGCTCGAGCAAGGGCGCAAAGTCCTGGCTGAAGGCGCGCAGGGCACGTTGCTGGATGTGGGTTACGGAACCTATCCTTACGTCACGAGCTCGCACACGCTGGCCGGAGGGGCTTGCATCGGGCTGGGAGTCGGTCCGCGCGCGATCGATCGCGTGGTGGGCGTGCTCAAAGCGTACTGCACGCGCGTCGGCGGCGGTCCGTTTCCTTCGGAGCTCCACGGTGAAGAAGGCGAACGTTTGCGCAAAGCCGGCGCCGAGTTCGGAACTGTCACCGGCCGTCCGCGGCGTTGCGGCTGGTTCGACGCGGCGGCCGCACGCTACGCTGTGCAGCTCAACGGATTGACTGCAGCTGCGATAACCAAACTGGATGTGCTCACCGGCCTGGAAAAGATCGGCGTCGTCACCGGATACCGCATCGGCTCGAAGCGCGCGGCATTTGCGGCGGCGGCCGATCCAAAGCTCGAGCTGGACCTCGAGTATGTGAGCGGCTGGAGCGAAGACATCTCCGGAGTGCGGCGCATCGCCGATCTTCCCGCCGCGGCCCGCGCTTACGTCACACGAATTGAAGACGCGCTTTCCGTTCCGGTCGAGTGTGTATCGGTGGGGCCGGAGCGTTCGCAACTCGCCGTTTGAGCCGCGGCTTTAGGTTTCCACTGGAACCGCTGCTGATGCAGCGACAAGCTTTCGAGAACGTAAGGCTAGCGACGCTGACGCGAGCGCAAGTCCGGCTGGAGCAAGCGCGCGCGAATCTTGCGCGGCTCGAATTTGAGTTCGCGCGATCTTTTGCTGCAATTCCCCGCGGCGGCTCCGCGCTGCCGGCCGAGCTCGAAAGAGCCGTCGCCGCCGCGCAAACGGCTGTATCGCGGTGCGTTGCCGAAACGGAGGAAGCGCGCGCGGCCGTATTGGACGCAGTTCGGGATCGCAAGGCGATCGAAGCGTTGAAGAAGCGCGGCTTGGCCGAATACGATGCCCGCGAAGCCCGAAAGGAAGAGCGGGAGCTCGACGAAGCCAATCAAGGCTGAAATGCCCAGCCTTGCAGCGCGCAGCCGCACGATAGCTTCCGATACGATTACGCCGATCGGGGCGCTGGCCGCGCTTGGATCGCCCGCGGCTTCCTGTTTGCTTGAAAGCGTTGAAAGCGGCGGACGGATTTCGCGATATTCCTTCGTTGGGATCGACTATCTCGAGGCGCGCAGCTTTGAAGACGACGGCCACATGATTCCAAGCATCCGGGCCTTCGTGAGCGGGCATCGCGCGCAGATTGCCGATCCGGCTCAGCGAGGGGGCGCGCTGGTTGCATTTTCATACGATGCGGCACGTTCGTTCGCGCGTCTGCCCGCGCGCAAGCCGGCAGATCCGCCGATGCCCGCCGCGTACGTTGCGCTGCCCGCGACGTGGCTCATCTTCGATCACTTTAGCGACGAGCTGACGATCTGGACGTGTGGCCCGGACGAATCCGAATTGGCGCAAGAAATCGCGTCTTACGTCGATCGCCTGATGTCGGCGCGCCCATCGCTGCCGAACGCCGTGCGTGGATCGCAGCCGGTGCGCGAGTCGCTCGACCGCGCGCAGTACCTCGAACGCGCGCAACGGGTGAAGCAGTACATCGTCGACGGCGAGGTCTACCAACTTCAGCTCGGCGTGCGTTTTGCCGCCGAACTCGAGGGCTCGGCCTTCGATCTTTATCGAGCCGTCCGCTCGCGCAACCCGTCGCCCTACATGTTTTACGTGGATGCGCCGTTCGGCCAGTTGCTCGGAGCCTCGCCTGAATTCTTGGTGAGGCTCGAGGGAAGAAAAGCTCGCATTAGGCCGCTTGCCGGTACGCGTCCTCGCGGCGTGGACGAATCCGAAGACGGCGTCATCGCCGCGGAGCTGCTTTCCAACGAAAAAGAAAGAGCCGAGCACGTGATGCTCGTCGATTTAGGACGCAACGATCTGGGAGCGGTCTGCGAGTTCGGCTCGGTGAAGGTTTCGGAACTGCTGCAGCTCGAGCGCTACAGTCACGTCATGCACATCGTTTCCGACTTGACGGGCACGCTTCGTCCCGAATGCGACGCGCTCGATTTGTTTGCGGCAGGCTTTCCCGCGGGTACGGTTACCGGTACACCGAAGATTCGCGCGATGCAATTGATCGACGAACTCGAACCCGTCGCGCGCGGTTTCTACGCGGGCAGCATCGGCCGCTGGGCTTACAACGGCGATTTCGATTCGTGCATAACCCTGCGCAGCATGCACGTGCACGGCGGAAACGTGCATTGGCAAGCATCGGCCGGGATCGTAGCGGACAGCGATCCGAAGGCAGAGTACGACGAGGTCTTAAACAAGGCGGAGATAGCTCGTGCCATTTTGCATTGTCATCCTGAGCAGCCGCTCGCTTCTCAAGCGAGCGCGTCGTCGAAGGACGGCCGAGCAGTGCCGCAGGCACCAGTCGAGGCCCGCATCTCATGAAAATTCTGTTCGTCGATAACTTCGACTCGTTCACCTATAATGTCGTGCATTTGCTGGCGGAACAGGGCGCGCAGCCAGACGTCGTGCATAACGACGATCCGCGGCTCGGCGCGAAGCTCTTGGAAGAGTACGACGCGCTCGTCATCGGCCCGGGTCCGGGAAACCCAAGCCAAACGCCGCACATCGTACAGCTCGTGCGCGACGCGGCGAAACGAAAAATGCCGGTCTTCGGCGTCTGTCTCGGATTGCAAGCCATCGGCGAAGCCTTCGGCGCACGCGTAACACACGCGCCCGAGCCGATGCACGGAAAGGTTTCCGCGATCACGCATCGCGGCGGACCGCTCTTCGAAGGGCTGGCCTCGCCGCTCCACGCGACGCGCTACCATTCGCTGTGCTTGGATGCTTCGACGCTACCGGACGAGCTGGAGGTGTGCGCGCGCAGTTCCGACGGCGTCGTGCAGGCGATCGCGCATCGCACGCTGCCGATCACTGCCGTACAATTCCACCCGGAGTCGGTTCTCAGCGAAAACGGCGCCCGGATCGTCCGCAACGCGCTCGGTCTCTAGAGTGCAGACAGGCGCCTACGTTCACGGTTACGATTCGAGAGAAAATCTGCGGCTGCGAGATCAGGCGTCTACGCTCGTGGAGCTGCTGCATGCGGATACGTTTTACCCGGAGGGAACCCGAGTTTTAGAAGCCGGCTGCGGCGTTGGCGCGCAGACGGTCACTTTGGCGACCAAAAGCCCAAAGGCGCTCATTACGTCAATCGACGCGTCCGAAGCGTCGCTGGCCGAAGCCGGAAACGCCGTCGAGACGGCAGGCATCGGAAATGTCACGCTGCGCCGGGCGGACATCTTCAATCTGCCGTTTGAATCTGCGTCGTTCGATCATGTTTTTCTGTGCTTCGTCCTCGAGCACGTGTCTCAGCCGATGCAAGCGCTGAGCGCGCTCCAACGCGTGTTGAAGCCGGGTGGCACCATCACGGTGATTGAAGGCGATCATGGTTCGACCTACTTCTATCCGGAGAGCGATTACGCGCGCGATGCCATTCGTTGCCTGGTTGAATTGCAAGCGCGAGCGGGGGGAAATGCGCTGATAGGGAGAGCGCTTTACCCGCTGTTGATGCAGGCCGGTTTTGGCGAGGTTCGCGTCTCTCCGCGCATGGTCTACGTCGACGCCGGCAAGCCCGATCTCGTCGAAGGATTCACGAAGAAAACTTTTACGGCAATGATCGCGGGCGCCCGGCAATCCTCACTGGAAGCCGGGCTCATAAGCGGAGCCAATTTCGACCGGGGCATAGCCGATTTGTACCGGACCGCAGAGGCCGACGGCGTTTTCTGCTACACGTTTTTTAAGGCAATCGCCCGGAAATTGACAGCCCCACGCGAGCCGTGATAGACTGCCCAGCACATGATCTCGTCTGCGCGTTATGCTTACTGGTGGTATCTTGCCGCACGAATGCCGGTGAGTTGAGCGCGCTATAACGAAGATCGATCACTCTTCAAAAAGCCGCCCTTACCGGGCGGCTTTTTTTATCTGTTTGGGGCTGCACAGTGTATAAACTAGCGAGCAAAGAGGTGGCCGGGGCGACCGTCGTTCGAGTCGGAAGCGCAAGCTTCGGCGACGGAAGCTTTACGATGATCGCCGGTCCTTGCGCGATCGAGAGCCGCGCCCAAATCGACCTGACGG
>JAAXMC010000004.1 GCA_013036315.1 Vulcanimicrobiota bacterium | reverse complement strand
CGAGAGCGCTTTGGGCGATCGCTTCGCGAGCGCGCGAAAAATTGGAAGCGCAAAAGGCAGTGCGTTGGAAGGGCTGGCGGTGCGCCATCCGTTCATGGATCGCGACTCGCCGATCGTGCTCGCGGATTACGTCGACATGGAGACCGGCACGGGCGCGGTACATACCGCGCCTGGACATGGCGCCGACGACTTTGAGACCGGCGTAAAGTATAATCTGCCGATCGTCAATCCCGTCAATTCGCGCGGCGTCTTTACGTCCGATGCCGGTCCGTACGCCGGCTTGCACATTTGGAAGGCCAATCCGAAGATCGTCGAGGATTTGCGCGCCAGCGGCGCGCTGTGGGCGGCATTCGATTTCGAGCACAGCTATCCGCATTGCTGGCGCTGCCACAACCCGGTCGTGTTCCGCGCGACCGCGCAGTGGTTCATCGCGATGGATCAAAACCGGCTGCGCGTGCGTACGATTGAAAACATTCGCACGGTGCAGTGGACGCCGGCGTGGGGGCAAGAGCGCATCGCGCAGATGCTCGAAACGCATCCCGAGTGGTGCATCTCGCGCCAGCGCACGTGGGGAACGCCGATTCCGGCCGTCGTCTGCACGGCGTGCGGCGAATCGATTCTGGATCCCGAGGTAGCCCGCATTACCGCGGCCAGATTTCGCGAGCGCGGCGCCAACTCGTGGTGGATCGATCCCGTGGAGACTTTTCTGCCCGCGAACTTCACCTGTCCTAAATGCCGCGGTACGAGCTTCGAAAAAGAAAAGAACATCGTGGATATCTGGTTCGAATCGGGCGTCACGCATTTGGCCGTGCTCGGCAAGAACGGATTGCCGTGGCCTTCGGATCTCGTTCTTGAAGGCGGCGATCAGTATCGCGGCTGGTTTCGCAGCTCGATCGTAACGGCGACGGCCGTCAAGGGCGCTGCGCCGTACCGGCACGTCGTGAAAAACGGCTGGGTGAACGACGAGAGCGGGCGGCCGATGAGCAAGTCGCTCGGCACCGGCATCGACGCGCAGGACGCGATGGATAAATGGGGCGCGGATGTGCTGCGCCTATGGGCGGCTTCGGTCGAGTTCGTCGACGACGTGCGCTTTGGGCCGAACGTCATCGAACAAGTCAGCCGCGTCTACCGCAACGTCCGCAACCGGTTGCGTTTCATGGTCAGCAATTTGGGCGACGTCGCCCCCGGTGCGTTGATCCCGCGCGACCGCATGGAACCGCTCGACGTTTTAGCGTGCGAGCAGACCGATCGTTGGGCCGGACGCGTGCGCGAGTTGTTGCGCGCGTACGATCTGCACGGCGCGTACTTGGAGATCGTGCGCTTCGAGGGCGAGGATCTTTCGAGTTTTTATTTAGACGCGCTCAAAGACCGGCTCTACTCAAGTGCCGCGGACGCGCCGCGCCGGCGCAGCGCGCAAAGCGCCATCTTTCATATTTTGCGGCAAATGCTGGCGGTTCTCGCGCCGCTGCTCTCGTTCACAGCCGAAGAAGCGTGGCAAGCGCTGCCGGATGAATTGCGCGGCGAGCACGATAGCGTCTTCGATCTCACCCCTGAAACCGGGCATCCGGGCGGCGAAAAATCGGTTGCGCTGTGGCAGCTGCTCAAAGAGCTGCGCCAACAGGTGGCCGCCAACGAATCGCCGCGCGATTTTGAAACGGACGCGAGCAGCGTCGTCGTTCCCGCGGCCCTGCTCAACGACGTGACGGCGCTCGGCGACGGCCTGCGTGAGGCGCTCGTCGTTTCAAATGTCGAACGCGTCGAGGGCAACGGCGACGAAGGCCGTGTGTATCTGCAACCCGCGAAGGGCGCGAAATGCCAACGCTGCTGGAAGTATTTGCCGCTGGGCACCGATCCGGAGCATCCGTCGCTGTGCGCGCCCTGCGCGGCGATTGTACGGGCGCTCCCCTAAGCGCGTCATAACAGCCGCATTCACGCGGGCCTCGACTGCGCTCGGCCGCCCTTCGACTTCGCATTTCGCTAAAGGCGAAATGCTACGCTCAGGATGACACCGTTGATAACATTAGTGAAGCGTCAGTACGTACGACGCTACGTCGTGCAAATCGCGCGGCGTCATCTTCCAGCGGGGCATCACCGGGTCGAGCGGTTTTCCTTTGTTGTCGATTCCCATCGAGATGGCGCGCTCCAAGGTGGCGAGCGTGTACGGAGGTTTCTGATTGACGACCAACGCCTTGTGCCGCAAGTCGGCGCTTACGGCGCCGCCGGGCAGGTGTACGCCGCCGGAGCCGTTCGCGCGGTGGCACGCCGCGCACGAAGTGCGCAGCGGCGGGCTTTGCGCTAATATTCGAAAACCGGCGGCATCTTTGCCGGTCAGAAAAATCATTCGCCCGTTGGCGGCCGCGGTCACTGCGGCGGACGTTGAGCGACTCGATGTCGCCGAATTGTTCGCGCACGCGCTGAGAAATACAACGATGGCGAGCGATAAGATCAGTTTTCGCACGTTAACCTCCGAATTGCACAGACAGCATGGATATCGATCCGCCATCCATGCCGGCCACCGGAAAGGAAACGGGATCGTCGCCGGCGCGCATCCCGGCGATGTAGAGCAGCGGCAGATAGTGGTCGGGCGTTGGAGCCGAGAGCAGCGCATCGCGCCCAAGTGATTCGTAGTCAACCAGGGGTGCCATGTCGTTCGCAGCCAGCAGTTCGCGCACGCGGCTGTCGAACCGTACCGCCCAGTCGAATGGCTCGGCCGGATGACGGCCCCACGCGTAGGCGTGCAGGTTGTGCACGATATTTCCGCTGCCGATCACCAGGATGTTTTCATCGCGCAACGGCGCCAAAGATTTTCCGGCTTGAAAATGAAACTGCGGCGGCTGCGTTTCGTCGATGCTCAGTTGTACGATCGGAATGTCGGCTTGCGGAAACAGGTGGCAGAGCACCGACCACGCACCGTGATCCAAACCCCATTGGCTGTCGATGCCGGCGTCCAACGGTTCGAGCAGCTCGCGAATGCGCATCGCCAGCGCCGGATCGCCCGGCGCCGGATACGTAAACTCGAACAGCTCGCGCGGAAATCCGCCGAAGTCGTGAATCGTGCGCGGCTCTTTCATGCCGGTTACTGCGAGGTACGGGACGTACCAATGCGCGGAAATTGCCAGGATTGCTTTCGGCCGCGGAATGCCGGCGCCGATGTTGTTCCAGGCTTGCGTGTATGCGTTGGTCGCAAGCGCGTTCATCGGATTGCCGTGGCCGAGGAAGAATGCCGGCATTCTCATGCTTGCAGAACGCTATCGCGAAACTTTTGCCAGCTCCCTGCTTCGATGGCGGCGCGCGCGTCGCGCATGAGGTCGTTCAGCACGAACAGATTATGATACGAAAGCAAGCGAGGGCCGAGCATCTCGTTCGACCGGAAAAGATGCGCGAGGTAAGCGCGCGTGAACGTCGTGCAGACAAAACAGCTGCAATCCGGATCGAGCGGCGTGAAGTCGCGCACGTATCCCGCATTCTTGATCGCGAATTCACCCTTCCGTGTCATCGCGCGGCCGTTGCGGCCGCAGCGCGTCGGGTAGACGCAATCGAACATGTCTACCCCGCAATCGACGGCGGTTAAGACGTCACGAACCGTGCCGACGCCCATGAGGTAGCGCGGCTTCTCCGCGGGAAGCAGCGCCGCCGAAAAACGCGCCAGCTCGTGCATTTGCTCGCGCGACTCACCAACGGAAAGCCCGCCGATCGCGTATCCGGGAAAATCGAGCGCGACGAGAGCTTGCGCGCTCGCCTCGCGCGCGCTTCGATCGAGCCCGCCTTGCATGATCGCAAACACCGCTGTCTCTTTGCGCGTGTGAGCTGCGGAGCTGCGTTTCGCCCATTCGGTCGTCAGCTCGACCGCGCGCGCGATCGTTGCTTGATCCGCCGGCAGCTGCACGCAGACGTCGAGGACCATAGCGATGTCCACCCCGATCGCTTCTTGAAACGCGATGACGCTCTCGGGAGTGAAACGTTGAGGGCTGCCGTCGAGATGCGATGCAAACGTCACGCCGTTGTCGTCGAGCTCGCGGCGCGCTTGTAGGCTGAAAACTTGAAAGCCGCCGCTGTCGGTGAGAATCGGGCCGTCCCACTGCATGAACGTGTGCAGTCCGCCCGCAGCGACGAGCACGTCCAAGCCCGGACGCAGCCACAAGTGATAGGTATTCGCAAGAATGATCTGCGAGTGCGCGCTGCGCAGCTCGTCGGGCGTTAGCCCTTTTACCGTTGCGCCCGTTCCGACCGGCATGAAGGCCGGCGTCTCGACGGTTCCGTGCGTTAAATGCAACGTTCCACGGCGCGCGCTGCCGTCGGTTTTTGCGAGGGTGAAGGTCACGATGCTCGCAGTATTTCTTTAGCGGACATGTATTCGGGCGGCGGTTCCGCTTCGAAATGCATCTGCTCGCGCGTGCGCGGATGCAAGAATCCTAGACGCCAAGCGTGCAGCGCTTGCCCCGGAAGTTCGAAGCGCGGATCGGTTCGCCCATAGACGGGATCGTTAACGAGCGGATGTCCCATCGCGGCCATGTGCACGCGAATTTGGTGCGTTCGCCCCGTCTCGAGGCGGAACAGCAGCTCGGCCGCCTTCGTCAACCGTTCGCGCACTTCGTAGTGCGTGATCGCCGGCTTCCCGTCCGACGTTATCGCATACCGCAAGCGGTTGTGCGGGTCGCGGCCGATCGCGCCGTTGATCGTGCCTTTGGGCGGCGTCGGAATTCCTACGACCAGTCCGAGATATTCGCGCGAGATGTGGCGCGCTTTCATGCCCTTTGAAAGAAAGCTCAGCGCTTCGGGATTCTTCGCCACCAGCAAGAGGCCCGACGTGTCGCGATCCAGGCGGTGAACTAATCCAGGCCGCAACTCGTCTCCGGGGAGCGAGTCCACGTGTCCTAATATCGCGTTCACGAGCGTGCCGCTCGTCGCGCCGTGTGCGGGATGCGTGACCATGCCCGCGGGCTTGTCGATCACGATCACGTCGTCGTCTTCATAGACGATTGGAATATCGATCGATTCAGCTTCGACGACGAGCGGAGCGCGCGGCCGCACGTCGCACTCGATCGCATCGCCGGCAGCGAGCACATGGCTTCCCTTGACGGAAACGCCGTTTACGCGCAGCGCGCCGCGCGCGGCAGCTTCGGCCACGAGCGAACGGGATATGCCGCCGCGGTGCGCGACGACCAGGTCGGCGCGCTTGCCGGCGTCTTCAGGCGCGACGGCGAATTGCAAGACTTGCGAGAATCAGCAGAATGACGCCGGCCGTGATGCAGGAGTCGGCGACGTCGAAAATGTTCGGCCAGATTTTATAAAAGTCGATGAAGTCGATCACGAACTTGTAGTGCAGGCGGTCGACGATGTTGCCGATCGCGCCGCCCAGGATCATGCCGAACGCAATGCGCACAACGCGCGAGTTCCGGGCTTGATCGCGAAATGAAAGCCAAAAGACGGCCAGCACCACCGCCGCCATCGCGATCAGCAGCGCGGGCGAATCTCCGAACAGGCCGAACGCTCCGTGTTGATTCTGCTCGTACGTCCAGCGCAGCAAGCCCGGAATCACCAGGCGGCTTTCCCCCGGCAAGAAGTGCGTCGCGATGTAACGTTTGCTCAGCTGATCCGCGGCCACGACCAGCGCCGCGACTACGAGGAGCTGCAGCGTGTCAGATTTTTGGCGTCGGAACATACGGAGCAACAAAGTGTCCTTGGAACCAGAAGAAAGAATCGGTAGCTAATACGATGCCGACGAGAATCATGAAGGCTCCGGCCGCCACCTCGACTGCGGGCAAGAACCGCTTGATCCGGTTGAGCGCCGGTAGGACCGCGCCGAATGCCAGGGCCATCGCGAAGAACGGCAGCGCCAAACCCATCGAGTAAACGAAGAGCAGCCATGCGCCTTGCGCCACTCCTCCGGCTTGCGATGCGATTCCGAGGATCACCGTGAGAATCGGCCCGATGCATGGCGACCAGCCCGCCGCGAATGCCAGTCCCACGACCCCCGACATAAAAAAGGAGCGGTTTGCCGGCTGCAGATGCAGGCGCTTGTCCATCGCCAGAAACTTCAGGCGGAAGACGCCCATCATCTGCAGACCCAAAATGATGATGATCACGCCGCCGACCTGCGCGATGATATGGCGGTTGGCTTTGAGCGTCGCGCCGATCGCGCTGGCCGAGGCGCCGAGCGCTACAAAAACGATCGTAAACCCGATGATGAACGCGATCGCGTGCAAGATGACGCGAGCTCGCGCCGGCGTCGCCAGGTTGCTCTGCAATTCTTCAATACTCGAACCGGTCAGGAACGAGAGATAAGCCGGAACCAGCGGGAGGACGCAGGGAGAGATGAAGGAAACGAGGCCCGCCAGGAACGCAATCCCGATGCTAACGTGCGTGGTCACGCGAGCTTCTTTTGACAGGACCGCTCTTGAATCATTGGTTCACGTACCCCAACATCGATCCGATCGCGATTCACTTGTGGCGCATCAACATTCATTGGTACGGCATATCGTACCTCATCGGATTCGTGGCGGTGTATTTATGGATGAGCCGCCCGGCAGGCATGCGCCGCCTGGGTCTGACGCGCGACCAGATTCAAGATTTCTTGGTTTACGCGCTGGTAGGCGTTTTGGTTGGCGGCCGTCTGTTCTTCGTGATCAACGATATCATCAGCAAACACAACCTGTCGTCTTACCTGAGCAACCCAATCAGCTTCATTGCGGTGTGGAACGGCGGCATGGCTTTCCATGGCGCAATGATCGTGACCATCCTCGCGACCATTCTTTTCCTACGCAAGCATCCCGGGCTCACGTTCAGTGTGCTCGGCGACGAAATGGTTGTGCTCTTACCGGTCGGCATCACGCTCACGCGTTTCGTCAATTTTATCAACGACGAACTGTGGGGCGACGTCTGCAAGCCGGATCGGCCATGGTGCATGATTCCCGGCAGCACCGCGGATTGGGGACCGCTGTATCGTCATCCCTCACAACTCTACGAAGCGATTCTCGACGGGCTGACGCTGCCGATCCTACTCTTCATCTATAAGCGCCGCCCGCCCGACGGCGTCGTCGCGTGGAGTTGGTTCATGCTGTACGGCATCACGCGTTCGATCGCCGAGATCTGGCGGCAAGCCGATTTTTCGTGGCACGGCATTACCGGCGGCCAGCTCTACGCGCTGCCGATGATCGCAATCGGTGCTATCATGGTGTACGTTTGCTTTCGCAGGGGAGTTCGCACGGACGTAACGCCGGCCGCATGATTGCCGAGCGCTGGGCGCAGCTGCGGGCGGAGATTCCGGCGCACGTCCGGATCGTGGCGGTCACGAAGTCGCTGCCTGCGAGCGCGATAGCGGAGGCGGTCGCGGCCGGCGCGACCGAGATCGGCGAGAACTACCTGCAGGAAGCGCGCGCAAAGTTTGGTGAGGTCGGGGGGATTTTTACCAAGCATTTCATCGGCCACGTGCAAAGCAATAAAGCCAAGGCGATCGTCGAGACGTTCGATATGGTGCAAAGCGTCGACCGGATCGAGGCCGGACTCGCGCTCGCGAAGGCGGCGGCGGCGGCCGGCAAACGGCTTCCGGTCCTCATTCAGCTCAACATTTCACCGGCGGAGCGCTTCGGCGTCCGGCCCGAGGACGCGCCGGAGCTCGCGCGCGAGCTGCGCGCGCAAGAGAGCCTGCGGCTGGACGGCGTTATGGCGATCGGACCGCTCGGCGCGTCGCGTGCCGACACGTCTCGCGCATTCGAGCTCGCGGCGGGGGTCTTCGCAACGATCGGCGGCGCGACACTTTCGCTCGGCATGTCGGATGACTGGCGCGAGGCCGTGGCGGCCGGTTCGACCATGGTGCGGCTGGGCAGCGGCCTGTTCGGCGGCGGCCGGGTCGTAGCGGCGCGGGTCTAGCCGCCAGGCCGTCGAAGTTTGAAGATAAAGTGAGGCCGACATGAGCATGTTTACCAGGATCGGTTCGTTTTTTTCGATGAACGATGAAGAAGACGATCTGTATGCGGAGGAAGGCTCGCGAAACGTCGTTCCGTTGAGCGGAGTTTCCCGCCGCGGCGGAACGGAAGTCAGCGTCTACGCGCCGCGGGCATTCGGCGACGTCACCGAAATCGCCGACGCGCTGCGCAACCGCCAAGTCGTGATCGTCAATCTTCAAAACGCCGATCGCTCGCTGCTTCAGCGCGTCGTTGATTTTACGTCCGGCGTCGCGTATACGATCGACGGCAAGATTCAGAAGCTGGCCGAAGCGATTTACTTGATCGTGCCGGCAGGCGTCGTCGTCAACTCGCAGGGCTTGCGCGAGTCCATGATGGCAGACGGTTCGCTCGATTTTCTTTCCAATAGAGGATGACTATGCAGAGAATCACGCCCGTCGATATCCAGCACAAGACCTTCAAGAAGGCGCTGCAGGGTTACGACCGCGCGGAAGTGGATCAATTTCTCGACGAAGTTATCGAAACGCTCGAGGACGACGCGCAGCATCGCGCCGCGCTCGAAGCGGAGATCGCCGACCTCAAAGAGCGCATCAGCCACTTCAAAGCGATGGAAGAGTCGCTGCAAAATACACTGCTGCTGGCCCAGCGCACCGCCGATGAAGTCAAAGCTTCCGCGCATAAGGAAGCCGACCTCATCAAGGAGCAGGCGCGAATCGCGGCCGAGCGCGAGATTTCGACGTTCACCGACGCTGCGGCCGACGCCCGGCGCGAGCATCAGCGCGCCAACGAAGCTGCCGAGAAAGCGCGCGGCGAGCTGCGCGGCTTGCTCATGACGCATCTCGCGCTGCTGGAAAGAGCCGTGCCGCAAACCAACGGCGGCCAGGCAAGCGCCGAAGCCGCGCAGCCGGCTGCCGCGGACGAGCCGACCGATCTAAGCGACACCAACCGCATCACCGTTTATTAGCACGATCGCGGTTCTGCCCGGCGACGGCATCGGGCCCGAAGTAACAAACGCTGCGGTTAACGTTCTGCAAAAGGTGCGTGCCGGCGTCGAATGTGTGTACGCGCAAGCCGGCGGCGCCGCGCTACGCGACGGCAAACCCGCGCTGCCCGACGAAACGCGCGCGCTCTGCGATCGATCCGACGCGATTCTTTTCGGATCAGTCGGGCTGCCCGAATACGAAGGCAAGCCGCTTGCCGAACGCCCCGAGTACGCGCTCTTTCTTTTGCGCCGCGATTACGAACTCTACGCGAATCTCCGGCCCGTTCGACTCTTCCCCGGACTAGAATCTGCGTCGAGCTTGCGTCCCGAGCTGCTAAAAGATCTCGATCTGATCGTCGTGCGCGAATTGACCGGCGGCATCTATTTCGGCAAGCCGAAGGAACAGCGCACCGGCGCCGACGGTATGGAAGAAGCCGTCGATACGATGTTTTACCGTGCGCCTGAAATCGAGCGCATCGCGCGCGTAGCATTCGAACTCGCGCGCGGGCGGCGCAAGCTCGTAACGTCGGTTGACAAGCAAAACATTTTGGAGACGTCGCGTCTGTGGCGGCGCGTGGTCGAGCGGATTGCGCCTGAGTATCCCGGCGTGCGGGTCGCGCATTTGCTGGTCGACAACGCCGCGATGCAGCTGGTGCGGCGCCCGGCCGAATTCGACGTGCTGCTGACCGAGAACATGTTCGGCGATATTCTGTCCGACGAAGCGGCGATGCTGACGGGTTCGATCGGAAACCTGCCGAGCGCGAGTCTCGGCACGAAGGGAACGCCCGGTAAGCAGTTCGGACTTTACGAACCGATCAGCGGCACCGCGCCGGATATTGCGGGGCGCGGAATCGCCAATCCCACCGCCGCAATACTTTCCGCCGCGATGCTGCTGCGGCACAGTTTGGACGACGAGGCCGGAGCTGCGACGATCGAACGCGCCGTCGAGCAAACGTTTGCAACCGGCGCGCGCACCGCGGACTTAGCGCGCAAGGGCGAAGAAGCGCTCTCGACCGCCACGTTCACGCAACGCGTTCTAAGTTTTTGCTGATTCGCTGAAGAGTTCTTCGCCGAAATAGTTGCGCAGCCGCACGCGCAGCGTCGCGTGCCGGCCGGGATGATTGGATCTCCATGCCGCGCTCCAGCGTTTCAAGACCTGTGCCTTCATTTGAACCTCGAGCGCGTCGTCCATCGAATTAAATTGATCCGCATCGACGAAGATATCGAGCGTCGTGCCCTTCACGTCGATCCCGTTGATCACCGGTTTGTACTGCGCCTTCAGCGGCTGTAGCGCCGTGTCTTCGCGGGCCGCGATAGCTTCTGCGCCGCTCTGAGGCGCGGGCTGCGAGCATCCGGCGAGCACCAGCACCGCGAGTAGCGCGCGCATCGCTTTCATATCCCGGCCATCTTTCGGTCACGAGCAGCCCGTACCATGCGGCCATGGATGGGATAGCATGGGCGGCGAGCGCGATGTCGGCGGCGCAAGCGCGGCTGGAAATCGCGGTGCAAAATCTGGCGAACGGTTCGAGCGACGGCTTCAGGAAAAGCCTCGCCCGCGGTTGGCTGCAAGCGCGCGGCGTGCGCGTCGTGCCGGTACGGGACGACTCGCAAGGTGCGCTGCGCCGCACCGGCAGAGCCTTCGATAGAGCTATCGTCGGCCGCGGGTCGTTCGTCGTGCGCGAACCGGGTGGACGAATCGTGCAGACGCGCGACGGCGCCTTCTCGCGCGATCGCTTCGGACGGTTGCGCGACGACCTGGGGCGCACGCTCGTGCGGACGTCGCTGGAGTCCGGCGCGTACGTGCGCTCCAGTTTCTTGGAAAGCTCGAACGTCGACGCCATCGGCGAGATGGTCAACGTCCTCGAAGCCGAGCGCTTTTTCGAAACCGCGCAGAAAGTTTTGAGCGCAATCGATCAGACATCCGAACAAGCCAGTTCGAGAATGTCGGAGTTCAAGTGAATCGCGCGCTTTACGCGGCGGCCACCGGCATGGCTGCGCAGCAGAGAAATTTGGAGATCATCGCCGACAATTTGGCCAACGCCGACGTGGCCGGCTTCAAAGGCGCGGGCGCAACGTTTACGGACGTTGCGTCGCGCGGTGAAGCGCTCGGCACGGCCGTAGCCGGCACACACGTCATGTTCACGCAAGGCAAACTCGAGCGCAGCGGCGGCCCGTTCGACCTCGCGATCGAGGGCGCGGGATTTTTCGCGGTCGCCGACGGCGCCGGGCGGTTGGCATTCACGCGCGACGGCGAGTTTTCGCGCGCGGCCGACGGCAGGCTCACAAACGCGCAAGGACGCACGCTCGCCGGCGTCCGCATCCCCGCCGATGCGCTTTCGGCGAGCGTCGCAGCCGATGGAACCGTCAGCGTGCAGACTGCCGCGGGAAAGAAGATGTGCGGCCGGATCCGGCTGGCGGAATTTGCGTCGCCCGAATTTTTGGAATCCGCGGGCGGCACGCTGTTCTTTGAAACTGCGGCGTCGGGAAAACCGCGTTTCATACATCCCGGCACGCGCGGCGGTCCCGAGCTAAAATTCGGTATGCTGGAGCGATCCAACGTCACCATCGTGGAAGCGATGATGCAGATTCTCGCAGCTCAGCGAGCGTACGAGGCCAACGCCAAAGGCGTGCAGGCCGCCGACGAGATGATGCGCATCGCCGATAACCTGAGCCGTGGTTGAACCCGCAATCGCTCCGCTGGCGCTGGAGCCGATGCTGGAGCCGATGCTGGAGCCGCTGGCCGACGCGATGGGCGAATTCGGCGAACTCGTTGCACAACTATGCGCGCAGTCGATTGCCGCGCGCTTGTCCCGGTGAGCGATCGCGAAGCGCTTATCCGTTCGTTTTTTCCGGTCGTGCGAACCATCGCGCGCCGGATTGCGCGGATGGTTCCGGGGAGCGATCTCGACGACCTGATCGGCGACGGCTGCGTTGGCCTCATTCGCGCCGTCGATGCGTTCGATCCGGCCCGCGGCCCGACGATGAACTCGTATGTCACGCGCGTTATCGCGGGCACGATGCTCAACGGCCTTCGCCGGCTCGATCCCGTTTCGGAGCGCGTGCGGCGCGAAGTGCGCGAAGCCGAACGCGAACGGTATGCGCGCGCGCTTGAGGACGGCGTGCTGCCCACTCAGCACGACATGGAGATGCGCCGGCCCGCGTTGCGGCGCGCCGCATTGCACGCCTATCGTTACACGCCGCTTTCGCTCGATTCGCCGCTGCCGGTCGACGAGTCACTTTCCGGAGATTGGACGCAAGACCCGGCGCTCTTAGCCGGCGAACGCCTCCACAGCGAATACATTCGCGGCGCGCTTATGAGTTTGTCGCGGCGCCAGCGCAGCGTCGTCGCGCTGTATTATTTCTGCGACAAATCGCTGTACGAGATCGGACGAACGCTCGCGATCTCGCCGCAGCGCGCTTCGCAGCTGCACGTTGCCGCGCTGCGAAACTTACGCAAGGTGCTGCATGCTCCGTCCGTGGGTTGAATCGGCGGCCGTACCGGCTGCTTCGCCCTTCGCGCTGCTGCCGGACGACGAACTCGAAACTCCCAGTCTGCCGCGCGAACATCCCCGCTGGGTCAAGGATGCGTTTGCGATATCTCAGCGTGCGCGCAAACTTTTTGCCGGACTGCGCCCTTCGGCCATTATGGTATTTGGATTCTGGGATCACGCGACGCGCGGCATTACCGTCGGCGGCCGCGCCTTGGGCGTAGATTCAAGCGGCAGCTATTACGCCGTCCAATAAGTTTGCAAGCCGGGCGGCGGCGCCTTTTGCGATCTCGGTCACTTCGGCATGCGACGTGTCCGCGGCCGCAACGGAATTCGTGATCAGGCTGACGCCGAAAACTTCGATGCCGGCTGCGCGAGCCGCAATCGTTTCCAGCACGGTCGACATGCCGACGGCATCCGCGCCGATCGTGCGCAGATAGTGCGCTTCGGCCGGCGTTTCATAGTTCGGTCCGAGCAACCCTGCGTATACACCTTCGCGCAGATTGCCGTCGACGCCGCGAGCTGCTGCGCGCAGGCGCGAACTGTAGGCGTTTGTCATATTGACGAACGGATCTGCCAACTCGGTTCCGATCAGCGGGTTCATGCCGGTCAGGTTGATGTGATCCTTGATCAGCATGAGGTCGCCCGCGTGAAACTGATCGTTGATCGCGCCGGCGGCGTTGGTCAGCAGCAAGGTCTTGGCACCGTGATCGCGCGCCAATGCGACAGATTGCGTAATCTCTTTGGCCGTAAAACCTTGATAGCCATGAACGCGTCCGGAAAAAGCCAGCACGCGTTTGCCGTGCCACTCGACGACGAGTGCTTCGCCGGCGTGGCCGGCCAGCTTCGCAACCGGAAGTTTCAGCTGCGCAAATGAAAGACGTTCGACAGGAGTACGCTGCGCGAGAAACTCCGACAGGCCGCTGCCGAGCACGAGCGCGAGGTCGATCTTTCCAATGTTCATGCTACGAGGTCCTCACCGGTCATGGAAGCCGGCACCGGCAGGCCGGCCAAATGCAGCAGCGTCGGCGCGACGTCACCAAGTTTTCCGCCGGGTTTGAGCGTGCACGTGAAGTCTTTGGCGACCAGGAGTAACGGCACGGGATTGGTCGTGTGCGCCGTCAGCGGATTGCCTTGCGGATCGATTTTGTCTTCGGCGTTGCCGTGGTCGGCCGTGATCGCAAGCAGGCCGTTTGCCGACAGCACGGATCCCGCCAGCCGGCCGAGGCATTCGTCCAGAATTTCCAGCGCTTTAATCGTCGGCTTCCATTTACCGGTGTGTCCGACCATATCCGCGTTGGCATAGTTCATGACGATGACGTCATAGGTGCCGGCCTCGATTGCATCAACGGCATAATCCGTTATCTCCCGCGCGCGCATCGCCGGCGCGAGATCGTAGGTCGCGATGCTGCGGTCCGATGGAATCAACTTGCGGTCTTCGTTTGCGAATACGTCTTCTCGTCCGCCGTTAAAGAAATAGGTGACGTGGGCGTACTTCTCCGTTTCGGCAAGGCGCAACTGCCGGAGCCCTTCGCGCGAAACGATCTCTCCGAACGTATCCGATTGCGGGCGCGGGCCGAAAAGCACCGGATTAGGAAACGTTTCGTCATAGTTGGTCATCGTCGCGAAGAGCAAGTCGTCATAGCCGGCGCGGTTGAACGCCACGGTGAGCTGCCGCGCCCGATCCGGCCGGAAGTTGAAGAAGATGCACGCGTCGCCGTTGCAAACCGGCAGGCCGCCCGCGATCGTCGTGGGTTTTACGAATTCGTCGTCTTCACCGCGCGCGTACGCGGCCGCCAGCGCAGCTTCGGCGGCCGGCGCATCGAACTCGGCGCGGGCGTTCGCGATCGCATCGAACGCGGCGTCCGTGCGTTCCCACCGGTTATCGCGATCCATCGCGTAGAAGCGGCCGATGACCGTCTTGATCGCGCCCGGTGCGCCGGCGGCGTCCACCTTGGCTTGTAAGACCTGCAGAAAAATTTCGGCCGAGCGCGGCGGAACATCGCGTCCGTCGAGAAAGGCATGCACCGCGAACGGCACGCCGGCCTTGTGTAAAGCATCGACGAGCGCAAAGAGGTGATCGAGCGAGCTGTGGACTTTTCCGTCGGAGAGCAGGCCGAGCAAATGAACCGTTCCGCCGCTCCGCTGCACGTGAGCGATGCACGCCTGCAGCGTCGCGTTTTTCGCGAAGTCGCCCGCGCGAATATCTTCGTCGATGATCGTGACCCCCTGCGGTACGACGCGGCCGCTTCCCATATTGGTATGGCCGACCTCGCTGTTTCCCATGACGCCTTTGGGAAGCCCGACGTCTTCGCCGCTGGCTTGCAGCATCGTCCAAGGATAGCGCGTGAAAAATCCGTCCCAGTGCGGCAGGCGAGCGGCTGCGATCGCGTTCCCGTGCAGGTCGTCGCGGCATCCCCATCCGTCGAGCACGCAAAGCACTAATGGCCGAAATCGTGGTGTCATGGTGAGCTTGTCGAACCACGCTCGAGCAGCGCCGAAGGCGCGTGACGAGAGCCGCACGCTACGCGC
>JAAXMC010000003.1 GCA_013036315.1 Vulcanimicrobiota bacterium | reverse complement strand
TGCCTAAGCCGGAAGCGTAGATCCCCTTGTAATACCATGGGTTCGCACTTGAAAGTGCGAGGCCGCGCGTATCGAGATACACCGGATCGGTTGCCGAGCACCAGCCAATGTACGGCAGCGCAGTGAGATTGGGAATGTTCGCGTCGTCCGCAAACAGCTGCGCGCCGTACCCGTCCGTTTCATAGGCGTACACCCAGCCGCCGAGTTCGGGACGCCACGCGCGGCCATAGAGCTCGACGCCGTCTTCGATTTGCGATGCCATTGAATTCGCTTCGTTGGCGAGATTGCGATCGTTATAACCGTCGACAGCGAGCACCGCAACCGCGCGCAGCGCGATCGCCACGATGGCTTCCTGCGGAATGTTGAAGTGATAGCGAACCGCATCGTCCGACGGACGATAGGCGCTCCATACCATGCCCGTCTCCGGATTGGACCCCTCCGTCCGCAGGTCTGCGTGATAGCTGCTGCACCTCGCGTGCAGCTGCTCGCAGCGCCATACCTCGACGCTCGTCCGCAGCTCGCGATGAAACGCGGTGGTGAAGAGCGCGCGCGTTCCGGTCTGCTGGCGGAAGATCCATGCCAGCAGCACGGGCCAAGCCGGCGAATCCGCCTCCCACTTGCGTTCCCAAACGCGGTAGTTTGCGGTGAAAGCGTTTGCATACGGATCGGCGGCTACGTTTCGCGCGTTGCGTTCGATCACGCCGAGCAAACGCACGGCCAAGATCGGATACCCGGCAACAAACCGCACGTAAGGAATCGTTTGCGCCGACGAATCGCGCAGCCACATCGCCGGAATGTCGCCGGTTTGCACGTACGTCGTTCCGTCGCGCTCGCTGAAAAAATCCGAAAAAAGCGTGTGGAAAAGCGATGCGGGTTCGATCGATCGCGCGCGGTGGCCGGTCAACGGAACGATGAGGCTTTGCGATCCCGCGGGCGGAGTCGACAAGGCAAGGACAACCGCCAGCGCGGCGGCAATCTTTCGAGCGTGGGCAATCCAGGCGATCACGCGACCCTCTTGCGGCAATTCCGAGCCCATTCCCCACGCGCGCTGGCGCGCGCGATTAGCCGCGCCGAGTCGGGTCGCGGCGCGGAACTCATTCGTCACCTGTTTCCGCAGACCGGACGCGCGTTGACAATTGGGTTGACCGGGCCGCCCGGCGTCGGCAAGTCCACGCTCGGAAATGCGCTCGTACGTAAAGCGCGATCGCTCGGCAAGAGCGTCGGCGTCGTGTCGGTCGATCCAAGATCGCCGTTCTCGCACGGCGCGTTGTTAGGCGATCGCATTCGATTGACGGAACACTTTACAGACCGGGAAGTTTTTATCCGTTCGATGGCGAGCCGCGGACATCTGGGTGGGCTGGCGGGCGCAACGGCGGATGCGGTCTTGTTGATGGACGCGTTCGGAATGGACGTGATCCTGATCGAAACCGTCGGCGTCGGTCAATCCGAGATCGAGATTGCCGAACTCGCGCAGACCACGGTCGTCGCGCTCCAGCCCGGCAGCGGCGATAGCATTCAGGTGCTTAAGGCCGGGATATTGGAGATCGCCGACATTTTCGTGGTGAACAAGAAAGATCACCCGATGGCGAATCAACTCAAGCACGAGATTCGTTCGATGATGGAGATGCTCGACTTCAGCGGCTGGGTGCCGGAGCTGATTATGACGCAAGCGACCAGCGGCGACGGCGTTGACGAATTATGGGCGGGAATCGAGCGGCACGTTGCGTACCTGCGCGAGTCTGGCGAGCTCGATGAAAAACGCCGCGAAGCCTTCGCGCATCAGGTGCGCCAGTTGGCGCTCGGTCAGCTCGAGCGGAAGCTCGACCGGCAGCTCGAAAGCGAGTTGGCGTCCGGAGTCGATCCATATGCGGCCGCCGAACACGTGCTCCATGCTTTTGGGGTTTCATCTGAAATTGTGGACGAGCCGGCCCGCGTTCCGCACGTGCGCGCGTCCGTGAAGGGATTAACGTGATCGCCGTGCTCGCCGCGGTCGTGTTGGCGGCTGCTGCGGCGCCGACGCCTCCGCCGACGATCATCCGCGAGCGCGTGAGCCCGGTCTGCTCGACGCTGCATCAACTGGTGATTCCGCTCGCGCAGATGAATGTAAAAAATAAGCCTGTGATAAGTGCAATACGCGGGGCGCGAATTCAGCTCGATAAATATCGCGGGACGCGGCTCGCCGACGGTGTCTTCCTTTATAATGCGCGCATCGATATGCTGTACATGAAGGTTCTCGAGAACCTCACGGAGATGGATCAGCAGTTGATCAAGTCTTATCATACATATCCGCAAGGCATGAACGCAAAGGTTGACGCCTTGCGCCAGCGCGTCCAAAACGTGATGGATCTCGAGCGGTTGCTCGTCAACGTGAACATCGCCGTTTACGCGGCGGCGGTAGATAACGATGGAGTCACGGGAATCGAGAATAGTCTGAATCAAATGGTCGGCGCCAGAACCGACCCGTTCGCAAGTGCCACGCCGTTTCCGTCCGACCTCGCCCCGCCCAAGCTGCCCGTTATTCCGAGCGATGCGTCCATAACGCCGCCTCCTTCGGTAGCCGACAAAGATCCGAGACTGGCGAGCAATCCGCCGCCCGCGTTTGCGATGCGTACGTTAAAGTGGTCGAGGCTCGATGAACTTCAAGCGCTCATGCATCGCGAGGGGCCCGCGCTCGAAGCGCAAGCGCTGATCGCGGCGCACGATTGCGACGGAATCTAACCGTGCTGCCAATAATTTTTGCCGTGATTGCGGCCGCGACGCCGACGCCCGCGCCATTGCCGGTGTTTCTGCCGCCGCCGACGATCATTCACGAGCGCGTCAGCCCGGTTTGCAGCACGCTGCACAACATCGTGCTTCCGCTCGCGCGCATGCAGACGCAGTATCGCGACACGACGGCCCGGATTCGGGACGACGAGCGGCAGCTGGCGAAGTACTCGAGGACGAAATTACAGGACGGCGTCCAACTGTACGCGGCGAAAATCGATCAGGAGAGCACGAACCTCATCGGCGCCATCCATGAAATGGAGGTGCTATTGGATCAGTCGTATGCGATCTACCCGATCGGCAAAGTCCCGAAAGTGGACGCGATGCGCCAGCGCGTGCAAAACATCATCGATCTCCAGCGCGCTTCGGCCGATCGCTACACCGAAATCTACGGCACGATCGTGGATAACTACGGCACTGACGAGCTGCAGAGCGTCAACGGGGCCTTCGGACAGAACCTCAACACCGCCGACACGATGCCCACCGCGCCGACACCCGCGCCGCAGGCCGCGTTCGTTACGCCGCCTCCCAGCGCGCCGGCCGACTACGATCCCAGGCTTTCCGACACGCCGCCCTCGGAAATCAGCGCGCACAATTTGAAATTCTACCGCCTCACCCAGCTGAACGCCGCCCTTACGAACCAGGGGCGGGCCCTCATCAGCCAGGCGCTTATCGCGGCCCGGGATTGCGACGGCGCCTAGGGGAAGGCTTAACTCTCGCCGCTTGAGGACACATTGGCAAAGATGATCGAACGCCCGGCAGCTCCGGGCGCGCAACCCGCGACCCAATTCGCCGAGCAGAAAAAAACTTGGGAAAAGGCCTCCGCCAAAGGCAGGCGGCGGAGCGGCCCCGGCTCGGGCGCGGTCGATCGCACGATCTCCGACCTTCCTTTAAAGACGATCTACGGCCCGGAAGACGCGCAGCTCGATCTCGCTAACGACTTGAGCTGGCCGTCGCACTATCCGTACACGCGCGGCATCCATCCCAACATGTACCGCGACCGGTTATGGACGATGCGCCAATTCGCCGGATTCGGCAACGCGAAGCAAACGAACGAACGCTATCACTTCTTGCTTTCGCAGGGCCAGCACGGATTGTCGGTGGCGTTCGACATGCCCACGCTGATGGGGTTCGATTCCGATGCGCCGCAAGCGCGCGGCGAAGTCGGCAAATGCGGCGTCGCGATCGATTCGCTCGCGGATATGGACACACTCTTCGACGGCATCGACATGGCCGATATCACGACGTCGATGACGATCAATGGCCCCGCCTGCATCGCGCTCGCGCTCTATGTGGCCGCGGCCGAAAAAAAAGGCGTCCCGCGCGCCAAGCTCGGCGGTACGGTGCAAGCCGACATTCTCAAAGAATATATCGCGCAAAAAGAATGGATCTTTCCGCCGCGTCCGCACATGCGTTTGATCGTCGACATGATTCGGTTCTGCCGCGACGAGATGCCGCGCTGGAATACGATCTCGATCAGCGGCTACCACATTCGCGAGGCGGGTTCGACGGCCGCGCAAGAGTTGGCTTTCACGCTCGCCGTAGATTTCGGTGTAGCGATCGGCCGAA
>JAAXMC010000002.1 GCA_013036315.1 Vulcanimicrobiota bacterium | reverse complement strand
GGGGAGGTTAGCTTGCCGCCTCATGCCGAAGCAGCGATTTGGGCGTCATGACGACCAGCGGCACCGGCTGCGGCATCGTCGCCTGCTGCCGCAGCAAATGATAGTAGTTGGCCGCGGTCGACGGATTTGCGACGCGCAAATTTCCTTCAGCCGTTAACTGTAAGAACCGCTCGAGCCGGGCGCTGGAATGTTCGGGGCCCATGCCTTCATAGCCGTGCGGCAGCAGCAGCGTCAGCCGCGCAGTCTGCCCCCACTTGGCTTGGCCCGCAGTAATGAACTGATCGATCACGATCTGCGCGCCGTTGTTGAAATCTCCGAACTGCGCTTCCCACAAGACGAGCGCTCGCGGAATCGTAGCGCTGTAGCCATATTCGAAGCCGAGGCACGCGTATTCGGAAAGCGGACTGTCGTACACCTCAAAGGATGCTTTCGCGCCGGTCACGTGCTGCAGCGGCACGTACTCGGCGCGCGCAGCCGGATCGTGCAGCACCGCGTGCCGATGACTGAATGTTCCGCGCTCGGTGTCCTGGCCGGTTAACCGCACGGGCGTTCCTTGCGTCAGCAGCGACGCAAACGCGAGCGCCTCCGCCATTCCCCAGTCCACCAATCCTTTTTCCTGTATCACCGCTTGGCGCCGTTCGAATTGCGCCTGCAGTTTTTTGTTGACCGAGAATCCCTGCGGAACGCGCGTCAGCTCCGCGCTCCACCCCAGGAGCCGATCTTTCGCCGCCGGCGCAAGCGGAACGGCTGCGATCGGCGCGGTTCCCCTGATCTTCGCAAGCATTCCGGCAACGCTGTGTTTGCCGCCCTTGACCGCCCGGTGCGTTTCCTGCAAATGCGCGGTCGCCTCCGCAATCAACTCTTGCACGCGTTCGGCCGAAAGCACGCCTTGCGCGACGAGCTTGTTCGCGAAGAGTTCGCGCGTCGTCGGGTGCGCCTTGATTTTTTCGGTCATCTCCGGCTGCGTGTACGCGGGCTCGTCCTGTTCGTTATGGCCGAAGCGGCGATAGCCGATCAGGTCGATCACCACGTCACGCCCGAAGCGGCGCCGGAATTCGGCGCTCAGGTGGACGGCCCAGATGCACGCATTCAAGTCGTCGGCGTTCACGTGCACGATCGGCACGTCGAAGCCTTTGGCCAAGTCCGAAGCGTAACGGGTGGAGCGCGCGTCGCGGGGATCGGTGGTGAAACCGATCTGGTTGTTTGAGATGATGTGAATCGTGCCGCCGGTCGCGTATCCGGCCAGCGATTGCAAATTCAAGACCTCCGACACCACGCCTTGGCCGGGAAACGCCGCGTCGCCGTGGATCAGTATCGGCGCCGCTTTCTTAGGATCGAGCTGTGCGACCGGACCGGCGTGATCCGTTTGAAGCGCGCGCGCCGTGCCCTCGACGATTGGATCGACTGCTTCCAGATGACTCGGATTGCTGGCGAGCGTGACGCGCACTTTCTTGCCGTCGGGCGTTTCGAAGACGCCTTCGGCTCCCTGGTGGTATTTTACGTCACCCGTAACGTCGGCGGCACCGAGCTCTCCGCGCTCGTGTGCGGCTTCGAATTCGGTGAGGATCTCTTCGTACGGCCGGTTGAGAATATGTGCGATCGTATTGAGCCTGCCGCGGTGCGCCATGCCGATCACGGCCGCGGGAGTTCCATCGCCGGCGATCAGCGTCAGCAGTTCCTCGAGCATCGGAACCATCGCGTCGAGACCTTCGAGCGAAAACGTCTTCTGGCCCAAGAAGATTTTGCGCAGGTACCGTTCGAAGCTTTCAACGCGCGTCAGCCTGCGCAGCAGATCGATTTTCCGGTCGTCCGAAAATGCGATCTTGTATCTGCCCGATTCGATCGCGTCACGCAGCCACTCGCGCTGTTCGGTGTTGGAAATGTGTTCGACTTCGTACGCGATCGTCGAGCTGTACGTTTCGCGCAGCTGCGGCAGAACGTCCGCGAGTGTATTTCCGGGAACTTTTACGCGCAGCACCGACGCGGGCACGGCCGATTGCAGCGCGGGCGTCAGGCCCCAATTGGCCGGTTCGAGCGACGGATCGCCCGGCGGCGCCGAGCCCAACGGATCGAGATGCGCGGCCAAATGCCCGTGCGTGCGGTATGCGGAAACCAGCGCCATGCCGGCCGGTATGAGCCCAACCGATGTGGCCAACGACATCCTGACGCATTTGATTCCCGGCACGCACGTGGTTCCTGCCATGGTCGCCGCGATCGCCATATTGCAGCAGCGTTACCATTACAGCTACATCACGCTGACGTTCGCGTGAAATACTTCGGCTTGCCCGTCTTCTGCTTTTGTGTGTTGACCGCATGCGCGGGCAACGCCGCGAAGCCGGCGATTCAAACGGCTGGATACGACGAGAAAACGATTCCGGCGGGCGCGCCCCGCGATCTCATACGATACGGCCGCGAGTTAATTCTCAACACGCGCGCGCACATGCGGCCCTACGTCGTTGTGAACATGGATTGTGCCGCGTGCCACATCTCGGGAGGAACGCAAGCCAAGGGCGGCAGCTTCGTTGGGATCTACGGAGAGTTTCCGCAATGGAATGCGCGCGCGCACCGGATGATCGCGCTGCAAGACCGCTTGGCCGAATGTTTTCTCTACAGCATGAATGGGAGACCGCCCGCGTACAACAGCCGCGAGATGACCGCGCTGGTCGCATACATCGCGTATCTCTCGCGCGGCACGCCGGTCGGCGCATCGCCCGATCCCGGCGTGAAGCTGGCGAAGTTTGCGCCGCCCCGGCCCGCGAGCGCGCAGCGCGGCGCGGGACTGTACGCGCAGCGCTGCGCAGCATGCCACGGCGTGAGCGGCTCGGGCAGCGCCGCCTTTCCGCCGCTCTGGGGCTCGGCCTCGTTCAACACCGGCGCGGGCATGCACCGCCTGTGGACGATGGCCGCCTTCGTGCGGTACAACATGCCGCAAAACGCGCCGGGCACGCTGACCGCCCAGCAGGCCTACGACGTCTCTGCCTACGTCCTCAGCCATGCGCGCCCGCGTTTTCAGGGCTCGCGCCCGATCGCTTTTCCGGCCCGGCCCGCCAAGTATTTCTAGGGGTGCGACCGGGCAGGTTGCATCCGATAGCCAAAACGGGGCAATCTTGGCTATGTCATCCTGAGTTTGTCGAAGGGCCGTATATAGTGGAAGACGGAGAAACAATTCTTGCCTGAGACTCTTGTGCGAGTCACCCTGCCCGAGATGGGCGAGTCGGTGACGCAAGGCTCGATCGTGGCCTGGCGCAAACAGGCCGGCGATTTTGTCGCGGAAGGCGATCCGCTCGTCGAGGTGACCACCGACAAAGTCGACGTGGAGGTACCGGCGACCGTTTCGGGCGTCGTGAAGCAGTTGCTCGCTGCGGAAGGCGACACCGTTGCCGTCGGTGCGCCGTT
>JAAXMC010000001.1 GCA_013036315.1 Vulcanimicrobiota bacterium | reverse complement strand
GAAACGGGCTCTTGCGAAGGCGATATCGTGCGCGTGCGGTGGCCTGATCGTTACGACCGAGGGAGTTTTGGTTGTGAGATCGCGGCCGAGCCGACCAACCGAAGAACCTGAGAATAAGAAAAGCGGCTTTATCGGCGGATCGAGCTTTTCCCGGCGATCTCTACACCTGACGCCAAATGAAAACTGTGCTTCAGTTCCGCCTTCTCTTGAACCGCAGTTTGCATTTCCTAATAGCGGAAGACCGGCTTGAGCGCGTCCGCCTCTTTGGTCAGCCTGGCGGCTGGCCGATCTTCGTGATTCAGAAACTACATTAGCCAACATTATCAACACTATTGATAGCCAGCACGCGCTTGACAACGCGCGCATCGCAAATGTCGCTCATGTGGTCGAACTCGTCCGAAACGCGGCCGAGCTGTGGAGCGCGGCGGAAATCGATGAGAAACGCGCGCTCGCCAAAACGATCCCGGTTGCGTGCGCCGTTTTTGGTTACCGTGGATGGCAGGCTCGTTGTCGGATGTCGCAAGACTGGTTTAAATAGCGATGATGGATGATCAGATCAACCCTTAAGCCTACTGCATTACCACCGTTTGAACGATCTTATTCGTGCTTGGCTTAGGAGGTGGTTCTCGGAATTCAGTGCCAAATTCCATACGCTAGAAGCCACATAAGCATCGCGATGCCGACCAGCACAACGATGATGCCTCCACACCTAATAAAAATAGTATGAACTGAGGTACGGTCATATATTCCAAAACTGAGTACTTGGCCAAGGAATCGGGGCTGGCTCTTTGCCGCATTTGTCACGGAGCGAGCGACCTGTTCAGCGCGCCAAGAATAGTAAGCCCCAATCCCTATGAATAGGGTGGCTGGAACAAGTAGTAGGATATTATGCATGGCACCCATACCGTGTTTCTCCAGATTGCCCCAGATCCGACTTCGACGGCCCGCAAGACAAGAGCCAGACAAAGGATCTTGGGATTCGCGGCAAGATTCTACGACTAATTAGCATCGTCCTGATTGAGTCTTCCCAGTGTACCCGACACTCGCGCCAAACTGCGGCGAGTACAGGCCAAACCCGCCGCTGTCTATTGAAAACGCAGGCCAGAGTGTACCATTCAGCTGCAATCCTCCGATAAAGCCGCCCCCGACCGACCATCCCCAGCCCGGAGTCTTCGACTCTACTTTGGCGGGATTTGTCCCACCGAATAGCCAGTTTGCCTGGTAAGACAGGCCAAGCAGAGTTGGCGATTTACCGACCTCTCCCTGAACGCTGGAATAACGATTTCCACATTGATCTTCCATTCCCGAAAAGCAGACGCCAAAGTCCGGCCCAACGCAGGCTTGACCTCCGAAGGTGTCGGGCAGGCGGAAGCCATGGCGCAGCCCCTGCGGCGGCATTGCTTGGCCTCCTCCCATTGCGCTTCCCGCCGCGCCCATGCCGTTTGACTCGGGCGGCGGGAAACCCAACAGCTTCTGGCAATCGGCGCCATCGGGGTGCCTTTGGCAGTAGGCTCTGTCGTAAATTTCTGCTCTAGCGGTGACTCGCGGGATCGGGAGATCTGGAAGGCCTACAGGCGCGTAACCAGAGGGGTCCTCGTAATCGTAAGGCGCGTTCCCGTTCCACATGTATGCTTGCTGTGACATAGGTTCGCCATTAACTCCCCCACTAGCATCTGGCGTCGTCCATTGGCCTGAGTTAGGATTGTATGCGCGGGCACCTTGAATTACGTCACCATTGGCCCCAAAATGAATGCCATCTGGACGCGGCTCGTTAACCGCCCCGCTGTAACCAGCGGCGGAGCACATCTGGAAGGGGCTGCAAGATTGGACGGCATTGGCCGGAAGACCAGCTGAGTGCGAGGATAATTGCATACCGTTGAAATCCCGGGCAATGACCGAAAATACGGGAGTTCCATCATTTGGTTCCCAGATTGCGTCTGACCCGAGGTAAACGTTGTCGACGAGCCCTAGCACAGTAGTGAAAGCCAGTTCGTCGCCATCCCAATGTAGGGTCTCGGGTTGCGTGGAAACGCCGGCGATCTGGAATTTAATGGGATGGCCCTGCGGGCCCCAGCCGTAGTTTGTTGTCTGCGTACTTGACGCCATTTGCTGCGGGCACGGACCTCCATTTGCACTCTGCGAGATGATACTAGTTTGTGTGAGGTGATCTTCAGCATCGTAGCCCCGGGACGTGTTGGTCGTTGAGCCACCAATACAACTTTCTTGCCCGTTTTCGGGATCCAGATAAGTGAAACTGTAGCTGTTATCGTTGTTCTCGTTAACCTGTCTTCGCGCGCCGTCATAGGCCCAAGTCGAGGATGCATTATACTGGTTCTGGGTCGCAGGCGTTGTTGACAAGAGGACGCCGTTTCGCGAATCCCACGATGTCGGATCGCTTGGCAGGAGGACTCCATCGGCTGACTGGGCGCCCGGACTTGAGTGACTTCCGTGCAGTAATGAGACTGCCGAATCCCAGACGATTTCACCGCGAGTATTATACAGAAACGTCTGAGGGTAGGGGGTTTGTCCATTATTGGCGCCTTGCCGCGCCGTTATCTCGCTTTCGGGCGAATAGCTGAAAGAATTGAATTGCCCGCCTGGAAAGGCGTATGTCGAGTAGCGTGCGTAGCTATCATAGCTAACGCTTTTTGCGTTAGACTGATACGGATCGCCAAAATTTAACAGCCGCCCAGCAGGCGTGTAGGTCCACCCGAGGTTATATGTTGCGCCGTTAATGACGAGCGATCGCGCACTCTGATTGCCATCCGAGCGATAGACCATCGTTTCGCTAAACAGTGCTTGTGTAGGGTTTGCCTCGGGTGAGGCGGTTAGCCCAGAACGACTGCCATCGGGATAGTACGAGTAAGAGAACAAGGCCGGCAGTGTGATACCACCGCTCTGGGGCTCGGCCGTGCTTGTCACTTCTCCCGCACCGTCCCGTGTGATCGTCTCCGTTCCAAAAATCGATGACGTCGCAGTCGCGACGTGCCCATCAGCATCGAACGTGTATTGGCGGGAAGGGGTCGAATCACTAAATGTAACTGCTGTTATCCGATTTGCATTGTCATACGTGATGGAAGTGGTCTGACCAACGGGATTGGAAGATCCTGAAAGGAGCCCGGTATAGCCGTTGCCATCGTAAGTACTCGTCGACTGTGCAACCGTCGCGTTGCAAAGTGATGGTCCTGGAGCAGCCCCGCTGACGCAAATCGACGTGCTCAAAGAGCTAGTCTGCCGATTTGCTGCATCGTAGATGGTTGCATTCACCGGGGTCCAGTTCCCACTAGATTGTGAGCCTAAGAATTGCTGCGTCTCGAACTGGTTCCCATATGCACGGAAGCCGTTCGCGTAGAAACTTACGTTATTTCCTTGGCTCAAATCATAAATATATCTGATCATCCATGCATATGTATAGTACTCATATGTTCGCCCGTCCGGGAGCGTGCGCGTGTCATACGGGAGCTTGGCCTCCACTATTCTGTCGGCGCCGTCAAACCATTTGTAGGTCTGGGCAGCGACCCCGCCCGTATAATTCGTTTGATGGATCAGGTTACCGTCTGGATCGTATTGGTTGGTTGAGCTAACGCCCGCAGCATATTCGGAAGGCGTTTGCGTCGCCAATATCTGACCATTTGGAAAATAGCTTGTTGTCACCAAGGTTCGAGAACCTGCAATGCCTGCTGTCTTTGGGCAAGCGCCGTTTGCGGTCGATCCGTCATCCGGATCTGCG